>NZ_JAOQKC010000001.1:119214-256258 GCF_025567165.1 Laedolimicola ammoniilytica | reverse complement strand
GATCCGCTTCAACCGATAATCCATCAAAAAATCTGCTGTCAGGGTAGAACTAGATTTTTCACACATTCTCTATGCGTCCGGTGGAATTTAGTCACGCACACTGAACTCCAGCGGTCTCTTTTTCATGCCCTGAAACTGAGTATTTTTTGAAAAGACAGCTTCATTATAGCAGAAATCCTTTGTTTTATCACTATAAGTGGTTTTAAAAATCAGAATTTTAAATATGTGATGGAATTTACTACTGCACTGGAATTTCGGATTTCAAGTCAGCGAAGTTTTCCCCTTATACTAAATTCTATCACCATTTAATGTTTGCTTTTACAAAGGAGAAGGGCTATGAAAAAAGAACTGAAACAGGCTGAAAATGCGAAGATCACGGTAAAAATGGCGGTGGAGCTGTGGCTGTCCGGAAAGCGGTTGTTCGCCAAACCGTCCACCTATGCCAAATATGTCCATACAGTGCGGAGCCATATTTTACCGCATCTGGGGGAAATGAGCGTGGCAGAAATCAATACCGGCTATCTGACAGAATATTTGCGGATGCTTTTACAGGAGGGCCGTGTGGACGGCACGGGCGGGCTGGCTCCGAAGACGGTCCATGATATCTATGTCATTATTCGTTCCATCTTGAAGCTGGCCGAAGAGACCTGGGATACGGCCAACCGGGTTTCCCGCGTCTCCAATCTGTGGCGGCGCACGGTCTATGTCCCAATTCTGGATACTGCGTCCAGGAAAAAGCTGGAGAGCTGGCTTTTCAAAAACCGCGAGGATAAGCGATGCCTGGGCGTTCTGCTGTGCCTCTATACCGGCATGCGCCTGGGTGAAATCTGCGCGCTGAAATGGGAAAATATCTATCTGGACGAGGGCTTTATCCGAATCAATTCCACCCTTCAGCGGATCCAAAATGTAGACGCGAAGGAGGGTGAGCCCCGGACGCAGGTGGTATGCAGTCCGCCCAAAAGCATTGCCTCCAGCCGGGATATTCCGCTTCCCCGTTTTATTCTGAAGCTTCTGGAAAGCGATCCGCTGCGGCCCGACGTGGACTATTTTTTTCTGACAGGAAGCACGGAATTTCTGGAACCGCGCACCTATCAGAACCATTTTAAACAATATCTTTCCGTCAACGAAATCCAACCTATCAATTTCCACGCCCTGCGCCATACCTTTGCCACGCGCTGTATTGCGGCTGGGGTGGATATCAAATCTTTGAGTGAAATTCTCGGACATTCCAGCGTGCAGATGACGTTGAATTACTATGTCCACCCATCCATGGACGACAAGCGGCGACAGATCGAGATGCTCGATCAGGCCGGGTAAATCATTTTCTGAAAAGACTCCTTTTCCGGGAGTCTTTTTTCGTGGAATAACATACTTCACGAAATTTCTTTTTCTTCCGCAATTTTTTCGGTATCTCCCAGTAAACCCCGTAAACTTTTCTCGATTTTCCCTCCAGAATATGGTAAAATAAAAAAATATTTACGCGAGGAGAGAAAAATTTTATGTTGGAAACCATCGAACGCATCAACAGCGCCGTCAATGGCTTTGTCTGGGGTATCCCGGCTATGGTCTGTATCATCGGCGTCGGTCTGTATCTGACCATTCGAACCCATTTCATTCAGTTTCGCAAGTTTGGCTATACCTTTAAGGTGACTTTGGGGAAGCTTTTTCATAAGAAAGGAGCCGCCGAGGGCGCGGTGACGCCGTTCCAGGCGGTCTGTACGGCCCTGGCCTCCACGGTCGGCACCGGCAATATCGCAGGCGTCGCAGGCGCTATCGCCCTGGGCGGTCCGGGCGCAGTGTTCTGGATGTGGTGCTCGGCCCTGCTCGGCATGTGTACGAAGTTCTCCGAAGTGACCCTGGCTGTGCATTTTCGTGAAAAGAACGCCAAGGGCGACTGGGTCGGCGGTCCCATGTATTATATTAAAAATGGTCTCGGTCCCAAGTTCAAGTGGCTGGCCTGCATCTATGCGGTGCTGGGCGTATTGACTGTCTTCGGTACGGGTAACGCGACTCAGGTGAATACGATTACCACAGCCATCGACACGGCAGTGCTCAGTTACGCTTCCGCTTCGGATCAGTTTATCCGGACCATGAACCTGATTATCGGTATCGGTATCGCCATTGTGGTGGCAATGATTCTGCTGGGCGGCATCAAGCGTATCGGTCAGGTAACGGAGAAGCTGGTTCCGTTCATGGCCCTCTTTTATATCGTTCTGGCCATCGGCGTTATCGTGCTGAATATTCAGCGCGTGCCCGCTGTCTTTGCTTCCATTTTCGAGGGCGCGTTTACTCCCTCTGCCGTGACTGGCGGCGCAGTCGGTACCTTTTTCCTGAGCATGAAAAATGGCGTGTCCCGGGGTATTTTCTCCAATGAGGCCGGCCTCGGTACCGGTTCCATCGCCCATGCGGCGGCGGATACCAGCGTAGCAGTGAACCAGGGGTATTTCGGTATCTTTGAGGTATTTACCGATACGATTATTATCTGTACGATGACGGCTCTCGTTATCCTGTGCAGCAGCGTACCGGTGAACTTCGGCGCGGCTGCAGGCGCGGAACTGACTATCAGCGGCTTTACTTCCACCTATGGCAGCTGGGTTTCTATCTTTACAGCGGTGGCGCTCTGCTGCTTCGCCCTGTCTACGATTATCGGCTGGGGCCTCTACGGTACCCGCTGCATCGAGTTCCTGTTCGGTTCCCGGGTCAATAAGCCCTTCATGGTGGTTTACTCCGCGGTAGCGATTCTCGGCGCGACTGTGGATCTGGGCCTGCTGTGGGGCGTGGCAGATACCTTCAATGGCCTGATGTCCATTCCGAACCTGATTGCCCTGTTTCTGCTTGGCGGAACCATGGTGAAGCTGACGCGGCATCCGGATGCCATCTAATTTAGTTTACTTAATATTTTAATAAGAGAACCAGTTATCAGGTACTTTGTTTGAAAATGCTGTTATATTACAGTCTTCGATTCTTCAAACAGTTACTGATAACTGGTTCTTTTTATGATTACATCCATAAGGAACTTCTGGTACAGTTCTCCGATTTTCTATGCTTCGTTCTGCGCAGCTGCCATTTTTGCTTTCTCGTAGATCTCTCTATAGCTCTTTCCCGTCTCCCGCGCGATCCGCTTCACGTCCTCGTATTCCGGGTAACATTTTTCGGCGCCGTCGGGCTGCTCACAGGCTTTGATGCGGACAGTACCGCCGGGGACTCGGACTTCGAAGAATCGGCGGGGCAGGGCGGTGCGCTCGACGCGGTAGCGGCGGACGCCGATGGTGGTGGTCTCGCGGAAGAGGATGGCGTCCAGGGCGCGGATCTGGTCTTCGGCGCAAAGAACGGACAGCTGGTAGGCAGGGCGGTTTTTCTTCATGAAAATGGGGGTGAACCAGACGTCCCGGGCTCCGGCTTCGAAGAGGAGATCCATGGTGTAGCCCAGGACTTCTCCTGCGCAGTCGTCGATGTTGCTTTCCAGGATCCATAAGTTTCCGATAGGGGTCTCTTCAATGAGCATGGCGCGGAGGGTTCTGAGCTCGCGGTCTCCATTTTCCAAGTTTACATAACTTGTTCCCGTGCCAACCTTTTTGACTGTAAATCGCTCCGGGCAGACGCCTGCGGCGCGGGCTGCGATGGCCAGACCTGCGGCATCGGTGGGGCCTTTGTCGGACCAGACGGGGGAGGCAGTGATTTTTTCTATCTGTAATTTACCAAGGAGACTGTCTATCTGTGTCAGAAGTTCTTCCTGCGTTGTTCTGTGCTCTTTCCCCCGCTTTTCTGTATCCCGCTTTATTCCTTCTTCTGAAAGATTTGTTACTGCGTAATTACTTTCTCCCCGGGAAATTGCGTGTGCTCTCTCCTCTGTTTCTACATCTTCCGACAGCTCCCGCAGCGCCCCCAGCACCATTTCCCCGGTGATCCCCTCGTAGCATTCCAGATACAGTGTATTCTTACTCATGATCGGTTTCCTCCCCGTATTGTTTACATAACTCGATAAAGGTGTTCATATTTCCCGTCAGATATTTGCTCTTATGGTAAATGATGTTCAGATTCCGTTCCATGGGCTCGGCCAGGGATACCTGGATTACCGCGCCCTCCCGAATGGCCCGCCGGACCAGCAGATAGGGCAATACGGCTACGCCCAGTCCTTCGGCCACGCCACGGACGATGGCCTGGGTGCTGACGCTCTCCATGACCGGATGGACGGCCTGCTGCCGCAGCGCAAAGGCCGCGTCCAGGATTTCCCGGCCTGCGCTGCCCTTTTCCCGCATGAGGAAGGGATATTCCGCCAATTGCTCCAGGGTTACTTTCTTCTGGCGGCCAAGCGCATGCCCGGGCGGCAGGATGGCTGCCAGCTCATCCCGCATAAAGGGCACGGCGCAGATGTCCTCGTGCTCGGGCTGATTTTCGATGAGGCCGACGTCGATGGCATTGTCCAGCACCCGGCGCTCGATGAGGGAGGAATTGTTGATCTCCGCTTCCGTCCGCACCTCCGGGAACTGCTCCTGGAAGCGGTGCAGCAGCTCCGGCAGGATGTGGGTGCCGATGGTGATGCTGGTGCCGATGCGCAGGGTGCCGATGCGGTCCCAGTTTTTGATGCGGGTCTCCATCTCGTCAAAGAGCGACGCAATGTGCAGGGCGTAGCCGTAGAATTCCCGCCCGGCCTCGGTGGGCAGAATCCGCCGTCCCCGCCGCTCGAAGAGCCGCACACCGTAATATTCCTCCAGCTCCTTCACCGCCAGGCTCACCGACGGCTGGGCCAGATGCAGCTCCTCAGCTGCCCGGGTGATGTTGCTGTGCTGAAAGACGGCCACGTAGATTTTCATATGTCGCAGTGTCATAGTTTTCGTTCCTTTATAATAAATTCATTATGATAATTATAAAATAATACTATTTTACATATAAGTCAAGAATCCTTATACTGGTTGCGTAGGAGGGTTTTTCAATGAATAATAAAAAGATGGTTTTATGGAAAATATTTATCTCGACGCTCTACCTGAGCGCCTTTACCTTCGGCGGCGGGTATGTAATCGTGACGCTGATGAAGAAGAAATTTGTGGATGAATATCACTGGATCGAGGAAGATGAGATGCTGGATCTGGTGGCCATCGCCCAGTCGTCGCCGGGCGCTATCGCGGTAAACGGAGCCATCGTGGTGGGCTTTAAGCTGGCGGGACTGCCCGGTACGCTGGTGGCGATTCTGGGGACGATTATTCCGCCGTTCCTGATTATCTCGGTGATCTCGATCTTCTATGCGGCGTTCCGCGATAATTTTGTCATCAGCCGACTGCTCCTGGGGATGCAGGCGGGCGTAGGCGCAGTCATCGCTTCCGTGGTCTATGATATGGGCTCTGGCATCGTACACAGTAAAAATATTGTGTCCATCCTGATTATGCTGGCAGCTTTTATCGCGTCCTGTGTGTACGGCATCAATGTCATCTATATTATTTTGGCCTGCGCGACGCTGGGGACGGTACGGACGCTGGTGAAAAATCGAAACAGCCGAACTGATACCTCGCATACTCCTCATGACAAGCAGTCCTGACTTTTGGAAAATGATTTATAAATAGAAAGAGGTTATTGGAATGATTTTACTGGAATTATTTTTAAGCTTTCTGCAAATCGGAGCCTTCAGCTTCGGCGGCGGGTATGCGGCCATGCCGCTGATTCAGGCTCAAGTGGTGACAAAGTACCACTGGCTCTCCATGGCTGAATTTACCGATCTCATCACCATTTCCCAGATGACACCGGGACCTATCGCGGTGAATTCGGCCACCTTCGTCGGTATCAAGATCGCCGGTATACCGGGAGCACTGATAGCGACCCTGGGGTGCATCCTGCCCTCCTGTATCATCGTGACGCTGATTGCTTCACTCTATCTGAAATACCGAAATCTGTCCCTGCTGCAGGGAATCCTGGGGTCGCTCCGGCCTGCGGTAGTGGCCATGATTGCATCGGCGGGGATCTCGATTCTGATTACGGCGTTCTGGGGTAGCAGCGCCGCCATCGCACTGGCGGATACCAACTGGGATTTGGTGGTGATCTTCATTCTCTGTATCGTGTTATTGCAAAAGTGTAAGCTGAATCCGATTCTGGTGATGGTGCTGGCGGGCGTAATGAAGGTGGTTGTAGATGTGGTAGTAGGGTTTCTGTAGAAAAGACACGGGAAATTTCCCGTGTCTTTTCTATTTCTCTTCGATCAGCATCGCCCGCAGGATATTCGTATTCTGATACTCCCGCTTCCCCGCGCCCATGCCGACTTTTTTCACACAGTAAGCAGCCGGGATCTGTCCCTCGGATAATGCCGCAATCGCGGCGCCGGTCGGGGTAACCATTTCGCCCTCCTGCTCGATCTGGTGGAAGGTCAGGTGATGGGCCGCCGCAATCTCCAACACCGCCGGAACCGGCACCGGCAGTACGCCGTGCTGACAGCGGATGTGGCCGCAGCCCTCGGTCAATTCGGAAACGACCACTTTATCCACATTTAACTCGTCCAGGCAGGCTGCCGTACCCACAATATCCACAATGGAATCCACAGCGCCCACCTCGTGGAAATGTACCTCGTCCACCGGATGACCATGAACCTTTGCCTCAGCCTCGGCTACGGTACGGAACATCTGCAGGGACAGAGCCTTGACACGGGGCTTCAGGTCGGATTCCAGGAGCATCTTTTCGATGTCGGCCCAACTGCGATGAACATGGGGATGCATGTGTGAATGTTCATGCGTATGCGCCGGTACCTCATGTTCCAGGATCACGTCAAAATCGCTGACCAGCAGTCCGCTCTTTACGATTTTCTTCACTTGGATTTCATAGCCGTCCACCGGCAGCTTCGCAAGCTCCGCCCGCAGGTTCTCCTCGGTCGCGCCCAGATCCAGCAGGGCTGCCACGGTCATATCGCCGCTGATGCCGGAGCGGCACTCCAGATATAAGGTATTGCCATTACTCATCTTTTTCTTCCTCCACTACCTCTTCACTGAGATGTCTGCCACCGCAGGCCAGCCGGTTGATCTGGGTCGCCACATAAGCCGCTCCGTAACCATTGTCGATATTTACCGTGGTAATGCCGTTGGCACAGGAATTCAGCATGGTCAAAAGGGCCGACAGGCCGCCGAAGTTCGCGCCATATCCCACGGAAGTCGGCACTGCGATGACCGGCACATCCACCAGACCCGCCACCACTCCGGCCAGCGCACCCTCCATCCCTGCTACCGCAATGACGCAGCTGGCGCCCTGGAAGGCCTTCATATTCGAAAGCAGGCGGTGGATTCCGGCCACGCCCACGTCATAGAGGCGCGTCACCTTGGTGCCGAAAAATTCCGCCACCTGGGCTGCTTCCTCTGCCACCGGCACATCCGCCGTACCGCCGGTACAGACCACGATGCGGCCTATCCGCTTCCTGTCCCGCTTCTCCACCTTCAACACCCGGGATACCTCGTCCCAGACTGCCTCCGGAATTGCCTCTTTTACCGCCTCATACTGCTCCCGGCTGGCCCGGGTGCCCAGCACGTCGATGCCCTCCGCCGTCAGCGTCTGATATATTTTCACCAGATGGGGCGTCGCCTTTCCCTGGCAGTACACCACTTCCTCGAAGCCCTGCCGCACCTTCCGGTGATGATCCAGCTTGGCGAAGCCCAGATCCTCATAGGGGAGGTTCTTCAACTCGGCTTCGGCCTGTTCTATCGATATTTCATTATTTTTTATCTGAGTTAAAAGTTTTGTCACATCCATGTGTCAGCACCTCGGTCTGTCGGTTCAATTGATCAGATCTATTGATATTATAAATAGTTCCTGGGATAATAACAAGTGGAAATCCTGTCTTTGTTTTTTACAAAAAGCATTTTATCACTAACACACTGCCTGACAGAAATAGCAGGCAGTTTGAAAATTTTCGAAATAAGGTTTCATCCAGCTTTTTCTGCAGACAATCTCCCAAAAAAATTCCCAGAATCGCCGGAATGACTCCGATCCACACATAATGCAGGTTTTCCCTGCAATACAGCCCCTGCGCTGTGAACAGTACAACCATTCCACCGTTCAGGATTAACCAGAGCACAGACAGGGTGGAACGCTGTACATCCTTCTTTGCAAAATGCTCTATTGCATAGATAAGAAGGAAGGAACCACCAGAAAGAAACGCGCCGTGTACCAGGCCTGCCATCAGTAAAATCAAGTTGTCTAACCATGACGGAAGCTGTCGCGGATTCGTCTGTCTGAAATTCCGAAGGGCCACTCCTATCACCAGCAGTCCATACACTGTCAAAATTGCCGTCCCGTACAAATACTTCAGCAGAAATTGTGCCGCTAGGATTCCTGCCGCCATATAAATACCGATTTTCCGAACCTCTTTCCAATCAATGAAGCTACGGCAGCTCAACACGGGATAAATACAGCTTAAGATTCCAACTGCCGTCAATATCAGCCTGGCTTGCTCCGGACCCAACAGCAAAATCGCAAACGGCATCGCCAGCATAGTACCGGCGAATGCGCCTATAGTCTGAATCAGGTTAAAACTAAATACAAGAAGTATAAATAATGTTAATTTCATAGCATCCTTCTAATAAATATGGCACCGCCCGATTCTGCGGTGCCACGACAACTTTTCTTCTATATTTTCTATACGTTTGACAAATCGTCGTCTTTCATGCACAGATGGACTGCGCCAATCTTAAAGGTTTTCGGCAACGCAAGAATATTGGGGTTCGGTCCTACATATTTCTTCTTCGCATCCTCCAGAGCCTCCTCGAAGGTTGCCCGTGTCTTCAATCCCATACTTCTGGCGATGCCGGGTTCCTGCGCGCCTACGATGTAGATGGCGCTGGTATTCATTTCCGCGATATGCGCGCTGCTCATCATGGAAAAGCCGTGGAACGGATGGAACGCATTCGCAAAACGATATTTGCGGATATATTCTTCATTTGTCGCGAAATATTCACCGTAACGGTTCATATCCGGTAAGACGTTCATATAATCATGCTGGAACATCTCGTACAACTCACGCAGATACGGCCATCTCTCATCGTGGAAATATCCATTGCAAATAGAGGAGCAAATGATGACGCAATTATCCTTCATAACGCGCTTGTGGCGAACCACCTGCGCGGAAAGCGCCTGCATCAACTGAATAGGATTGGTTCCCATACCGTCACCATAATGGAAATTCTGAGGCATACCGAATACCATGACGTCATATTTCTCCTCGGCAAACGGTACATAGGTACGCTTATTCGCCATAATCCAGGACTTGGGCTGCATCACTTTCGCATAACCGGAATTGATCTCGATCTGACGGGAATAAGTGTCCAATACCGCGTCGCAGCAGAAGAAAGGATGGCCCATCTTTTCTTCCATCAGCATTCCGATCTCATTGAATTTCGTTCTCATCATGCTATGTCCGGAAACCGGTGTGAAATCCGATCCGTGCATAACCTCCGGAACATGGTGGGTAGCTATGGAACGCCAGTGGGTGATACCGGTCGCGCAGTGCTTGTAGCCTCCGGAATAACCGCCATAGGGATTGCCCTGGGTGTGACCGATCAGAATGGGAATATCACAATCGAACACATACTTATTCATCAGAACCCGATCGCCGCGCTCGGTACAGCCCAGATCCACCAGATGCTCATAATCTTCGGAATCATGACTTGTAATCTGATGGGTCCAGTAAAACTCGTCAAATAATTCCTTACCCAGAATCTGTTTTGCCTCTTTTGTGGTAGTTCTGGGATGCAAGCCATTGGAAAACAGAAGCAGAATATCTTTTTTCTCCACGCCTGCCGCATACAGCTCATCTACAATCAGACGAATCGCTACTTTTCTGTGGGAGGTCGGCTGGCAGCCACCCTTTACAATATCCGGAATTACGATAACGACTTTGCTTCCCTTATGAGCCAGCTCGGAAAGCGGTTTCATTCCCATAGGATTGCGTATGGATTCCCGTGTTTTGGCTACGATCTGATCCTCCGGGATACAGGGCGGATCTGGAATGGTCTCTCCCGGAATAAATACATCGGTAGTATCCGGAAGCTCTGCTGTCATTGTGCCATGGCCATATTCAAAATCAAGTTTCATACCTCTCTCCTCACTTTCCCAGATACAGTTTGATAATCTCCAGATATTCATCCGGATAGAAGCCAATCTCGCCGGTAAAACGGGTCAGGCCAATCAGCCCGCCGTCAATCTCGTCGATGGAAGCCAGCATTTCCGCATTTTCTTTCTTCAGGCCGCCACCATATACCATGTCGCAGCCGCCGGTCACCTCTTTCGCGAACCGGGCTATCTTGGTAATATACGCTTTATCTGCTGGTGTTTTTCCGGGTCCTATGGACCAGATAGGCTCATACCCCAACACAACCTTTGTCTTGTCCACGCCATCCAGACCTATCCGGAGCTGCTCGCCCAGAACCTCCTGCCAGTGCTCCTGTTCCTCGCTCTTTTCACCGATACAGTAAAGAACCTTCATGCCTCTTGCCTGCGCCAGCTTCACTTCTTCGTTTAAGATCCGGTTCACTGCTGCTGTGTCCGTCGCGCCTGCCGCCTGCATCACGCCCAGCTTGTCCGCACGCTCCTCACAGTGGCCGATTACGATGGTATCTACCCCCATCACCGCCATAGACGCCGCCGGGCAATTGGTCGTAAACGCGCCGAAGCCGTCCCGTCCGGCGTCCATCCGGTACACGCCCTGGCCTCCGATCTTAATTGGACTGCCCTCGCTCTTTGCCTCTGAAGCCTTCAGAATCTGGGACTCCGGATAGATCTGAACGAATTCCACCTCCTGCGGATCGTATTTCTTCAGCTCCTCCTGTGTATGTGTTACGATATATTCGCCCCATTTAGATACCGGCGCCAGCCGATTTAAGCCCCCAAGCTCAACCGGGATTTCAAAGCGCTTTAAGTTTACATAAATATGCTTCATATACCCCTCCGTAAGTTTTTATTTATTATGTACCATTCCATGTCCGTGATCGTCATTGGTAAAATACGCGTTCGCCCCGTGTTTACGGTAAAAATGCTTGTCGCTCATGACCTTTGGAATGGGCTGCCAGTCCGGTTCGATAGCCAGCATGTGAACCGCCATTTTACAGATTTCTTCCAGTACTACCGCCTTGTGAACTGCATCCCAGCAGTCCTCGCCCCAGGTAAAGGGACCGTGATTGATGGACAGGGCCGCAGGCACATCTGCAGGTGATATACCATATTTCTGGAAATACTTTACAATCGCCATGCCTGTATTCCATTCGTAATCATGAATGATTTCTTCGTCAGAAAGAGCCTCCACGCAGGGAACGGATCCGGCAAAGTAATCCGCATGGGTTGTGCCAAAGCAGGGCACGTCCCGGTGTAGCTGCGCCATCACTGTCGCGTAGGTAGAATGTGTATGTACGATAGCGTTGCACTCCGGGAAATTTTCATACAGCGCCCGGTGAATATCCAGATCCACAGACGGGTTCAACGGATTTTTCTCTCCGGCCACCTTATTGCCCTGCAAATCCACAACGCTTACATTTTCCGTGGTCAGATCATCGTAGGGAATACCCACGGGCTTAATTACAATGATTCCTTTGTCCCGATCAATGGCGCTTACATTTCCCCAGGAATATAGCACCATATGACGCCTCGGCAGCTCTTTGTTTGCCTCAACTACGATTTCTTTTAATTCCTGTACTGTCACTCTATCCCTCCGTTCTTCAATGCCTGACTGTAGGCTCTGTACTTGTCCGAAAGCGAATACGCGCTGTCAAACAGGTTGAAGTATCCGCCCACGATCACATCTGCTCCGTTCTCGATACATTTCATGGATATGGGAATATCGGCTCCTCCGTCGATCTCAATCCGCACCGGGCTGTCGCCTGCCATTTTCCGAAGTTTCCGTATCTTTTTATAAGTATGCGTAAGAAACTTCTGGCCGGAAAATCCCGGTTCTATGGACATCAGGGTTACACAGGACAGACCCGGAAGCAGATCCTCCAGCAGTTCCACCGGCGTGGACGGATTCAACGCGATGGCGGCCTTCATGCCATTTTTCTCTATCTCCTGACACACTCGGAACGGATTCACGGTAGCCTCATAATGAAAACAATAATAATCCACTCCCAGCTCCGCAAAGGGCTTGATAAACTCCATCGGCCTTGTACACATCATATGCGCATACAGGGGGCTCTTCGCTTCCTTCCGAATGGCCCGAATACAGTCGGTTCCAAAGGCGAAATTCGGTACAAAATTGCCGTCCATCACATCGATATGCAGCCAGTCAACACCCAGCTTTTCCACCTCGACGACAGTCTGCCTAAGCTCCATCTGATCTGCGCAGAGCAGAGAAGGTGAAATATGATACATGCTATCCCTCCCCGTTGTATTCTAGAACTACTTTCATATTGACGCCCCGCTTTTCCAGCGCAAATTCCATCATGCCCTGTACCTCGTCAAA
Source organism: Laedolimicola ammoniilytica (assembly GCF_025567165.1). Lineage (NCBI taxonomy): Bacteria > Bacillati > Bacillota > Clostridia > Lachnospirales > Lachnospiraceae > Laedolimicola > Laedolimicola ammoniilytica. The sequence goes on along the minus strand of NZ_JAOQKC010000001.1, from coordinate 243,843 downwards.
GGGGAATTTTGCGGAAATAAAGCCTTCGGTATATACTTTTCCGCTCACCATGAGTTCCACTGCCTTCTGAAAATCTTCCGCCGTATACGTAATATTGCCCAATACATTTAACTCATTTCTCTGGATGGTCGCCACATCAATCAGTACAGGCTCCGAATAATTTCCTACAATTACCACCGTAGTCGTCTTTCCCGCCAACTCCAGAATCTGCGGCAGAATCACCTTCGCGCCTACGCAGTCAAGGATAACGTCCGGGAAGGTTCCGTAAATTTCATAAGCCACATCCTTCAGGGAGCGTCCCGCACTGCTTACACAGTGCTGAATACCGGCTCGCTTCGCCATCTCAATCTTGTCGTCACTCAGATCGCACACAGCGACCTCCGAAGCCCCAAGAAGCTGGCAGGCCTGCGCTGTAAAATTGCCGATAGTTCCCGCGCCTACCACCAGGACGCGCTTACCCTGCACCTGTCCCCGAAGGGCCGCATGGATTCCCACCGCAAAGGGCTCAATAAGCACCGCTTCATCCAAAGGACAGCTCTCCGGAATCGGGTAGACATATTCCCTGTCGATAACAAAATATTCCGCTCCGAGACCGTCTGACTGGACGCCCAGGCAATTAAAATTTTCACACGCGTTTTCATGACCATGACGGCAGGAATAACAGGTCCCGCAACTGATAATCGGACGGATCACTACTCTGTCTCCGGCTTTTACATGTGTTACGTCTGCTCCGGCCTTTACCACCCGCGCGATTCCTTCATGGAATGGTACAACCGGAAATTGCATATATCGGTTTCTTCCGGCAAATACCTGAATATCGGTTCCGCACACGCCGATTCGTTCAATCTTCAGCAGAACCTGATTGTCCCGATAGCCTGGTATAGCCGCTTCCTGTATCTCTGTATGCAATGCGGATGTAAATACAATTTTTTTCATAGTCCTATTTCCTCTGCATACACTTTTTCGCTGCTTCCACAATCTTCTCCGCCGTCAGTCCGTAATATTCCGCCAGATCCGCCGGGGTTCCGGAACGTCCGAACTGATCCTGAAGTCCTACCATCTCCTGGGGAACCGGCTGATGCTTCGCAAGTACCTCGCTGACTGCTCCGCCAAGTCCACCCATAATATTGTGATCCTCTGCTGTTACGATACAGCCGGTCTTCTTCGCGTATTCAACCACAAGCGCCTCGTCGATGGGTTTTACAGACGCCATATCGATGACTGCTGCAGAAATTCCCTCTTCTTTGAGTTTCTTTGCTGCCGTTGCCGCGCGGCTTACCATATCCCCCACTGCAATGAGTGTTACATCTGTTCCATCCTCTACCACGGTTCCTTTTCCAATTTCAAAGGTACAGGTCTTTCCGTTTTCATAGATTTCCGGGGTTCCCATTCTGCCAAAACGCAGATAGACGGGTCCGTCATACAGAATGGCTGCCTCTACGCAGCGTCTGGTCTCCTCCGTATCCGCCGGGCATAAAACCACCATTCCGGGGATGGCGCGCATCAGGGCCAGATCCTCCACGCACTGGTGGGAACCGCCGTCTGCTCCGATCAACACACCGCCGTGGGTCGCGGCGATTTTCACGTTCAGATGGGGATATGCCACACTATTGCGAATCTGATCGTAGGCTCTTCCTGCTGCGAATTCCGCGAAAGTGCTAGCAAATACGGTTGCGCCGCAAGCTGCGTAGCCAGCCGCGTAGCCTATCATATTCGACTCCGCAATTCCCATGTTCGTAAACCGCTCCGGGAATTTTTTGGCAAAATGAACGGTCTGTGTGGCTTTTGACAGGTCTGCGTCAAATACATAAATCGGATACTTCTCACCCAATTCTGCCAGTGCCTGTCCATATGCTTCTCTCGTTGAATTCATACTGTTCACCCCTTTAACTCTTTCATTGCAGTCTCATACTGTTCATCGTTGATGGCTCCACCGTGCCAGCCCACCTGATTTTCCATGAAGGATACGCCTTTTCCTTTCACGGTTTTGCACCAGATCAGGGTCGGTTTTCCTTCGCAGGCTTTCGCCTTCGCTACAGCTTCCACCAGTTCATCCACATCATGGCCGTCGGCCTCTACCACATTCCAGCCAAAGGCTTCGAATTTTTCCCGAATCGGATACACCGACATTTCCGCACTCACATGGCCATCGATCTGCAGATCGTTGTTATCCAGAAATGCCGTCAGATTATCCAGCTTAAAGTGACCTGCGCTCATAACCGCTTCCCATACCTGGCCTTCCTGGATCTCGCCATCGCCCAGAATGCTGTATACACGGAAGCCTTTTCCGGTCTGTTTCGCAAAGCGGGCCATACCTGCCGCTGCGGAGATTCCCTGTCCCAGAGAACCTGTGGACATATCTACGCCCGGAACCTTCTTCATATCCGGATGTCCCTGTAAAATGCTGTCAATATGGCGCAGGGTTTTCAGTACCTCTTTATCAAAATAGCCTCGCTCCGCAAGCGCCGCGTAATAAGCGGGTGCCGCATGACCTTTGGAAAGCACGAATCGATCCCGATCCTCCCATTTCGGATTTTTCTCGTCCACATCCATCTCGTGGAAATACAATACGGCCATCATTTCCGCTATGGACAGGGAGCCGCCCGGATGTCCGGAGCCGCCGCAATGGATACTCTCCACGATATTGATGCGAATATCATTGGCGGTCTTTTTCAATTCTTCTGAAGAATAAGCTAATTTCATAATCCTGCTTCCCTCCTTATTTAATCAGATCCATGGCCGGCATACCCAGAGCGCTCCAGCCACCGTCTACGAATAATGTCTGTCCTGTGATATAGCTGGACTCATCGGAGCCGAGGAATACGACTGCGTCTGCGATCTCGGACGGGTTTGCCAGACGTTTGAACGGAACAGCTGCCAGAATCTGATTCTCAGATACGACACCCAATCGATAGCCGTCCTGTACCATATTAGTCAGAATCCAGCCAGGCGCTACCGCATTGACACGGATAGCCTTTTTCCCGTTTCTGTCCTCTGCCCACTCCGAAGCAAGCACTGCCGTCATGGCGTTTACGCCGCCTTTGGAGATAACATAAGGCGCGCGTCCCGGTGTCGTCTGCGTGGATGTTCCGGAGGAGATATTAACGATGGCTCCGCCGCTGTCGCCCATCAAGAGAGCTGCCTGCTGACAGCAGAAGAATACGCCCTTCAGATTCACGTTCATCAGCTTATCCCAGTTTTCCTCTGTGAATTCCTTAGACGGGCAGCGAATCTGAATTCCCGCACAATTGACCTGTACATCCAGTTTTCCGAAGTGCTCTTTCACCTTTGCAAATGCAGCCTTGATATTCTCTACGCTGGTAACATCCATCTGGAACGCATAGGTTTCCACACCGAATTCTTTCTGAATCTTCTCTGCTGATTCCATCGCAAGGGCTTCCTGAATATCACCAATCACAATTTTCGCGCCCTCTGCCGCGAATTTCTCTGCCATAGCATAACCCAGTCCACGGGCGCCGCCTGTAATAAATACAACCTTGTCCTTCAGATTTTTCATAACTGCTCCTTTCTACCACCACTTGATCATATCGGTAATTTCTTTTCGGATTTCAATAAACTTCGGATCCGCAATCTGTCGCGGTCTGGGCAGATCCACATCAATACTCGTCTTAATTTTCGCAGGTTTGTTCGTCAGTATTAGTACACGCTCTGCCAGGTAAGTCGCCTCTTCCAGATTATGCGTGATAAAAAGTACTGTGCTTCCCGTCGCCTGCCAGAGCCGGATAACCTCGTCTTCCAGATAATAGCGCATCTTGATGTCCATCTGTCCATAGGGTTCGTCCATCAGAAGCAGATCCGGATTCAACGCGAAGGCACGTCCGATAACCACTCTCTGCTCCATGCTGACTGACATTTCATGCGGATAAGCGTCTCTATATTTTTCCAGACCTAACAGGCCGATAATTTTCTCGCGCTGTGAAACAATTTCCTGTTCCGGTTTCTTCTTGATTCTCAGGCCGTATTCGATGTTCTGCTGAGCCGTCAGCCACGGAAAAGCCGAGGGCTCCTGAAATACAAATGAAATGCTGTGCTTCTTCGGATCCGCACGCTCTCCGTCAATCAGAATTTCTCCCTCTGTAGGCTCCAGAAGCCCTGTCAGAAGATTCAAAAATGTTGTCTTTCCACAGCCAGTAGGACCTACAATGCAGACAAACTCTCCCTTGTTGATCTCAAATGAGATATCGTCTAATACCAGCAAATCACCAAAGCGCTTTGTCAGATGATTTACCTGGACTTTCACTTCTCGTTTTTCCATGATATACCTCCTGTCTATAACGCCAAGTCTGTATTTGCCTCTATCGCTTCACGAATCTTCAAAAATTCTGTATCCACGTAATCTCTCGGTCTGGGCAATGCGATCTCATATACCTCTTTTACTGTCGCCGGACAAGCGCTCAGAAGAATAATCCGATCCGCCAGATATACGGCTTCCTCAATATTATTCGTAACAAAGATAACCGTTCTCTTTTCCTGCTCCCAGATGCGTAAGATCTCTTCTTCCATCTGATACCTGGTCTGCGCGTCCAACGCTCCAAAAGGCTCATCCATCAGCAGTACCTGCGGATTATTGCAATAGGCTCTCGCAATTCCCACTCGCTGTTTCATTCCTCCGGAAAGCTGCTTCGGAAGTGCGTTCTCGAATCCATGCAGGCCTACCAGATCAATCAGATACTGTGCCCGCTCTCTGCGTTCTTTTTTCGGAACACCCTTTAATTCCAAAGGCATTTCCACATTTTCCATAACGGTTTTCCACGGAAATACTGCCGTCTTCTGAAATACAAAGCCCAAATCTGTCTTATCACTGTCTACAAATTCTACTTTTCCCTCTGTCGGCGTCTCCAGTCCACTTACCATATTCAGGAGAACGGTTTTACCGCACTGTCCCGGTCCCAGCAAAACCAGAAACTCGTTTTTGTATACATCAATGCTTACATGATTAACGGCTTCGAAAATTGTCTTTCTGGATACAAAGGAGCGGGATATATTTTCCAGTCGAACCTGTACTATTCTTTGCTCATCCATCCGCATAATTTCCTTTCAATAAGTGTAAATACGGCGCTTAACAGGGCTCCTACCACGCCGATCAGAATCATGGCTACCATAATCAGGGCCACATCATAGCTGTCACGTCCACGGTTAATCAAAAATCCCAGTCCGGATTTACTGGACAGCATTTCTGCCGCTACCACTACCATCCATCCGGAACTGATAGCGATCTTGATACCCGCCAGAATCGCCGGCATAGCTGCAGGAAATACCACATGCCTCAGCATCTGCCAGGTATTGGCCTTGTAAATCTTTCCAACCTTCAGATACATATCGTCTACCAGTGAAACACCTGACATAGTGTTCATAACAATCGGGAAAAATGCTCCGATAAATACCAGAAGTACCTTCGGGAACTCTCCGATACCAAACAGCAGGATGATAAGCGGAATCCACGCAATTGGCGGGATCGGACGCAACGCCATCAGAATCGGGTTAATAGCCGCTCTTACTTTTTTATTCCAGCCCATAACCAGTCCGATTCCAACCCCGAGAATAATAGCTGCAATCAGCGCAAGCATAACTCTCTTCAGACTGGCAAATATATGTCCCAGAATCGAAATTTTCATAACCGGTTTTTCAATCAGTTTTATAAAACGTTCAATGGTCGCCATAGGCGTCGGAAAGAAATCCGGCTTACTGTTTGACACGAGAAACCAGACAACAATCAGTCCCAGGATAGACAGAGTGGAAAGCATGATATCCCGTGCCTGCGAACGATTCTTTTTCATCCTCTGCTCCTCCATTTCACAACATGATTTTCCAGCTTGGACAACAGCGTCGTCAGAATAGCTCCGATTACGCCAATGGTAAGCATTCCTACGATGATAATGTCAGGTCTGACAAGGGAACGGCCCTGCTGAATCATATAGCCCAGACCTGCCGTAGCTGCCAGAAGCTCCGACGCAACTAACGTGGACCATGCATTTCCCAAGGCTACCTGTATGCCGGTAAAGGCCAGCGGCATGGCGTAATTTTTGCTGACAGTCCAGAAAATCTCCCACCTGCTGGCTCCTGACGTCTTGGCCACATTCAGATATACGGCCGGCGTCAGCTTGATGCCGGTATGAGAATTGATGACACAGGGAACAAACGCTGCCAGGAAAATAATAAAGGCTTTTGCCGTCGTTCCGACTCCCAGCCAGATAATTGACAGCGGAATCCACGCGATAGGCGGAATCGGTCGAATGATTTCAAAAATCGGAGATACCAGCTTATCAAAGGTATGATAATAACCCATGATTAGTCCCAGCGGAACGCCCACAATAACCGCGCTGCAGTACCCTACCAGAACCAGCTTCAGACTGGTTATAATATGAACACCCAGCACCGCTCCGTCCGGTTTCGGATCCGATAATTTCTGTATGAATGTTTTTACTACTGTAGTGGGCGCGCACAGATATTTACTGTCGATCCATCCTATACGAACAGCCAATTCCCAAATCCCCAGAAATACCAGCACGCTGATGGTAGATATCAACAGGAGCTGTCGGTTTTCTTTCCGTTTGGCCTTTGCTTCTATCAGAATGGAATTGGCGACCTCTGTTGAAATTTCTTTCGATTTATCGCTCATATACCTCTCTCCATTATGTAAATAAGTCAGAAGAAGGGCAGTACAAACTGCCATCTATACTACCCTTCTCTACTTATGTCATGTTACATTCTGCAAGCTCTTATTCTATTTTCCGCTCATATATGCTTCCATGAAGCTGGTGTCTACCATGCCATTTTCGCGAAGCTTGTTCAGGTCATCCTGGGAAATCTTGCCCTGGCCCTCGAAGAACTCTGCGAATACCAGCAGGATATCATTTGCCTCGCATCCACCGTCATCTCTTACGGTAAAGAGCTCTTCATTTCTCTCGATGGACGCGAACGGTCTGTTCTCTACTTCCTTCACAGCTGCTGTCTCGCTTAAGCTGATGCCCTGCTCCTCTTCAAAGTCATACAGCATCTGTGCGGTTCCTTCCGGATCTGCGTTCAACTCGGTCGCTGCCTTTAAATAAGCCTTCAGGTATGCATATACGCCGTCCCAGTCATTCTGGATAGCGTCCTCTGTAGCTACGATAACACACGGCTGGGTAATTCCAAGTCCTACTGCGTTGGCTACCTTTACCCAATCGGTATCTTCCTCTGCCTGGAAACCAAACGGAGACCACAGCGCAACCACATCACCGGTTCCTGCTTTGAACGCCGCATAGGAATCTGCAACAGAGGTATCAATCAGATTGATATCGTCTTCTGTCAGGCCCAGATGCTCCAGAAGTCCAATCAGCATCATGTGACAGGATGTACCTGTCGCGCAAAGAACGGTCAGACCCTTCCAGTCGTCCGCTGTTCCGTATACACCCATCTCGTCCGGCGTACACTTTGCAAGCGGGCTGTCCGGACGTACCCAAAGGTCTACGGTGTTTTCATCCGGTGCCGTAAACCCAATTGCTTTCAGGTTATAGCCAACAGCTCCCAGTACGATACCGCCGGTACCTGTGGTTCCCACATCCCATGCACCGGAAGCGATAGCCTCGTTCTGAACCGGGCCGCCAGAATACATGTCCACAGTCGGATCCTCGCATTTAAAGTATCCCTGCTCGATCGCATATACGCTCGGCAATGCGTGAATATATGGATGTCCGCTCACCTTGATATCATAGACTGTATCATCCACATCTTCTGCTGCTTCAGAGCTTTCCCCCTGCTCTGTGGTAGCTGTCGCTGTGTCTGTGGTCTCCGATTCTTTCGCTCCTCCACACGCTGCCAGGCTGGCAATCATGGTCGCTGTAAGTAACAGTGCAACTAACCTTTTCATTTCTTGTCCTCCTTGTACATTTTATAGTTTTTACACCTCTCCGTGCCTTTATTTTAGTTTATTTTCACCTCATAATCAACATGGTTTTACGCAAACGTTTGTGTAATATGTCAGATCTTGACTTCCATTTATTGACTTTCTCATTTGTTTTGTATATTATGGTTCTAACACTTCTCTTTTTCAACTTGGACGCGCCTTATATTACCGGGGGAAGTTTGAGTTTTATTAAGCAATCGCAGACATTACAGAAGAGGAGATTTTTATGACATTAAAAGAAATTGCTCAGGAAGCCGGTGTCTCTATCTCAACCGTCTCCCGCGTTATCAATCAGGGGAATTCCAATGTTGCAAGCAAAGAAGTACAGAATCGTATCTGGGAAATTGTACGGCGCACTGGTTATATTCCCAATTCCAACGCAAGAAATCTGAAAAACGGCATGACCTCTGTTATGACAGAACCTTCCCGTTCCATTGCCTGTCTTTTTGCCAGAACTCCAGATGCCATTACGGATCCGTTTTTTTCCCATCTGGCCCATAGTATCGAGAAAGAGGCTTTCAAGCAGAATTATATTTTGAAGTATTCTTTTACTTCTATTGATATTCAGGATCCGACTACCTTTCATCTGATCACAAACAATCAGGTAGACGGCGTGGCGGTTCTCGGACGGTGTGATAAGCCTATGCTGAGTTTCCTGAAGAAATATTTTAATTATGTAATTTATGCCGGATTGAATAGTTTAAATGCAAAATATGATCAGGTGCTTTGCGAAAGCCTTCAGGCCACGGAGGCAGCTCTGGAATACCTGATTGGACTGGGGCATACCCGGATCGCTTATGTGGGCGAAACGAAGAATGAAGAACGTTATACCGGATACCTGGCCACTCTGCTCAAGCACAATATTCCGATCCGCAATGAATTTATTTCCCATGTGATGCTTTCTTCCGAGGGCGGCTACAATGGCACCAAGACGCTGCTTAGCCGCACGCAGGACATGACTGCCATCTTCTGCCCCAATGATCTGACTGCCATCGGAGCCATGCGAGCTTTACAGGAGTCCGGATTCAAAATTCCTGCGGATGTATCTGTAATTAGTATTGACGATATTGATACCGCGCAGTATCTCTCACCAATGCTTACTACGATTCATGTGCCATTGGATGAAATGGGACAGACTGCCGCCAAGATTTTAATTGACCGTATTCAGGGCGGACATCATCTGCCCATGAAGATTTCCCTTCCATTCTATCTGGCGGTACGGGAGAGCTGTGCGGCACCCAGGAAATAGTCTTGTAAAAAAGGACACCTCCGGGATAGGAAGTGTCCTTTCTTATTTTACATTTTCGTTTTAAACTCCTCCAGACTCTCTGCCCGCGCTGCAAGCTTATGCCATCTTCTCAAAGTTTCTTTATCGGTCTGCACTTTGATTTTGTTTTTGAGTTCTTCTGATACTTCACCGCAGTCTTCCAACAGTTCCAGGATATCCTGAACTGCGCGATTCTGATCTGCTTCTTCCCGCTCATAGTAAATAATATCATCCAACCTCATAAATTCTTCTCTCACCTCCGGCAATACCTTTACCTTTTTGACGTGTTCGTGTATCCTCTGTAATCTTTCACTTCTAGCGTTGGTCTCTGTACTGTTCTGAAAATATTGAAGCAATTCTCGAATTGCAGGACTTCCGCCCTTTTTTCCTGTTGTATTAAAATAAATATACCGCAATCCGTCTTTATATTCAAGCCCCGGTACTTCCAGACATTGATTTATAATCTGGTACATCATGTAATTCTCTCCGAATGGATCATACGGTAAAATTGTAATAATATACAGGTTGGGTAATTTTGTAAAATCACGTTCCCCGCTCTCCATATATCGACTATCAATCTTTGCCTGATAAAAACGATTTGATTTCTCCAACCCTCTCTTATGATAGCGACACGGTTCAATATCATATACGTTTATAAGTTCCCCCGCACTTTCGATAATTTCTACATCCATACGTATTCCTCGGAGATTAGGTGCTCCGGCCGAAATTACCTTCTGAGTATTTATATGAATCTTGCCTACCTCTCGCTCCAAAAGCGTAGACAGTATCAAACGACAAAATTCCTCGCCACCTTCTCTGTCTGATGCTGCTGCATTCATGAGAAAATCGTCTATCACATTCAAGTCCTCTAAACTTCTTTTCTCTCTTTGGATCTTTTCCATCTCTACCTCTCTTTCTAACGGTAGTTAAATACATACCGTTTTTTTATTTCTGTGAAAATAGCGGCGATATGCCTGGAATTTGACTACTGAATTTCTGAGTTAATTCTTGACTTTTTCACTACTTTAAGTATAAACCCGGTGTTGAGATTGTCAATTTTTTACTTTCTCTGTTTTTCTACAAAATCCTCCTTATTTATAAGATTTTTTACTCTTTTCTATCCGTAGGAATTTACCAGCTGTAATTTCTTATGGTTGCTTCATGAAAAAGGACACCTCCTGGATGGGAAGTGTCCTTTCTTTATCTCTCAGCTTTTATACCAGCTTCTCTGTATACACCTTAATCTTCGGCTCCGTGCCCGACGGACGGATTACTGCTTCGCTGCCGTCTTCCATCCACATCTGGAGGACGTTGGAGGCCGGGAGGCCGTCGACGCCGTCTTTATAATCTTTATAGCGCACTACTTTGGATCCCCCAAACTTCATGCCCTCCGGGCTGTTCAGGCCCTCGCGGATCTGGGCCATGCGCTTGTCGGCTTCGGCGCCGTTGAATTCATAGGTTTTGAGAGTTGTCTCATAGTGTCCGTACTTGGCGTACAGGTCATCCAGGGCATCCCAGACCGTCTTGCCCTCGGCCTTGTAGGTATCGGCCATCTCACAGAACATCATGGCTGCGCCTACGGCGTCTTTATCGCGTACATAGCTGCCGATGAGGTAGCCGCAGCTCTCCTCGAAGCCGAAGACGTAGCGGTCTTCCTCTCCTGCCTGTTCCAGCTTGCCGATCTGCTCGCCAATCCATTTGAAGCCGGTCAGGGTCTGGATGACTTCCACACCGTAGGCTTCCGCGATACGGTCGACCATGGAGGTACTTACGATGGTGCGGACAGTCACCGGATGCTCCGGCAGGGTTCCTGCTGCCTTTCTGCAACGCAGGATGTACTCCAGTAAAAGAATGCCCACTTCATTTCCGTTCAGGCGCTCATATTTGTCGCCCTTTTTCGCCACCACGCCCAGACGGTCGCTGTCCGGATCCGTGGCAATCAGCAGATCCGCGCCGGTCTTCTCACACCACTCCAGGCCAATCTTCAGGGCGTCCGGAGACTCCGGGTTCGGGTAGGGGCAGGTGGGGAAGTCGCCATTGGGCTTTGCCTGCTCGGTGACGATCTGCAGATCTTTGATACCGATGTATTTCAGGATACTGGTGACCGGAATCAGGCCCGCGCCGTACAACGGCGTGTAGACTACCTTCAGGCCGGAGGTCAGCTCCTTCTTCGTCCGCTTGCGGATGATAGCCGCCAGGAACGCTTTCAGGGTCTTCTCGTCGATCAGGACGATCTGTCCGTCCTCCACGTACTCTTCGAAGGTCTTGCCGCCCCGGGCCTGGCTCTTATCTGCTGCCCAGATATGCTGTTGAATCCGATCCGCCGCCTCGTTGGTCACCTGGCAGCCGTCGGAACCATATACCTTGTAGCCGTTGTATTCCCGGGGGTTATGGCTGGCGGTCACTACGATTCCCACAGTAGTCTTCAGATGACGCACTGCGAAGGAAAGGGTCGGGGTCGGCATCAGCTTCGGGTAAATGTATGCCTTGCAGCCCTGCATGGCCAGCACCCGGGCCGCCTCGCGGGCGAACTCCTCCGAATGGTTCCGGCTGTCATAGGCCAGCGCAGCGCTTGGATGATCACTCTGCTCTTTCGCGTAAGCCGCTACGCCCAGGGTAGCTTCCTGAATGGTCTCCAGATTCATATGATCCGGTCCCGGTGCCATGGTGGCGCGCAATCCGCCTGTTCCAAATTTCAGATTCATATTCTTACCTCACTTTCACTCCTCTGTCGAGCGGAGAAGCTGTAATGTTCCGATGATTTGATAGGATCCTGTCTCTTTCGGAAGGTAAATGCTGTCTCCAGCCTTCAGGGACATTTCCCCGAAGCTGGTCTTCAGGACGCCTTCGCCTTCCAGAATCAGAAGCGATTGAAAGCCTTCGGCAGTATCGCCTGCCACACTTTCGCTTATCTCATATAATTGTACCACAAAATACGGACATTGCACTAATAAAGTTCTGGAATATCCATTTTTCCGGATACGGGGACCCATGGGGCGGTGTCCGGCCAGGGGCGGCATGAAGCCTGCCACCAAGGCGGCTTTCTCAATGTGGAGGGGGCGCTTCTCATGGTTGGCATTTTCCCGGTTGTAGTCGTAAACCCGGTAGGTCACGTCGGAGCTCTGCTGAATTTCCGCCACGGTGATGCCGGCGCCGATGGCGTGGAGGAGGCCCGCCGGGATGTAGAAGACGTCGCCCTTCTTCACAGGCATTTTCCGGCAGACCTCCAGAATGGTCTGGTTCTGGATGCGCTTGCGGAATTCGTCCTCGGATATCTTGTGCTTCAGGCCATAATACAGATATGCGCCCGGCTCGCAGTCCAGCACATACCACATCTCAGTCTTGCCACTTTTATGTTCCTTTTCCTCGGCAAATGCATTGCCCGGGTGCACCTGTACGGACAGGGCCTCCCGGGCTTGGATGATTTTAATGAGCAGGGGAACGTCCTCCAGGCCCTCGTTGAACCAGGAGAGCATCCAGTCTTCGGTACCCCAGATGTACTCTTTTCGGATGGGTGTCAGCTTCTGTGGCTGTGTGGGCTGCATGCGTGGCGTCCCCCTTTCTCTTTTTAAATATCATATTTTCCCAGTTTTTTACTTTTCTATTTATCGCTGCGCAAAATCGCCGGTCTCATAACGCTCGCAAAACCACTCGTAGGTCTGACGGAGTCCGGTCTCCAGATCGATCTTCGGCTCCCAGCCAGTGGCCCTGATACGGCTGATATCCGTGAGTTTTCTGGGCGTTCCGTCGGGCTTCGTCGGATCCAGGACAATCTCGCCCGCGTAGCCGGTCACCTTTTTCACCAGCTCGGCCAGCTCACGGATGGTCACTTCCTGACCGTAGCCCACGTTGAAGAAATCGTCGCCGTCATAATGATCCATCAGATACAGGCAGGCGTCTGCCAGATCGTCCACGTTCAGGAACTCCCGTAAGGGCTTGCCGCTGCCCCAGACCGTGACAGTGGGCGCATGGTTGATTTTCGCCTCATGGAACTTGCGGATCAGGGCCGGAAGCACATGGGAATTCTCCAGGGCGAAGTTGTCATTGATGCCGTAGAGGTTGCAGGGCATGACACTGATATAGTGGGTGCCGTACTGACGGTTGTAGAAGGCGCACATTTTCAGGCCGGCGATTTTCGCCAGGGCGTAGGCCTCGTTAGTCTTCTCCAGGTAACCGCTTAAGAGGTACTCCTCCTTGATGGGCTGCGGGCAGTCTCTGGGGTAGATGCAGGAGCTTCCCAGGAACAGCAGCTTCTGCACCTGATTTTTGTAAGCCGCGTCAATGACGTTGGTTTCGATCTGCAGATTTTTCATGATGAAATCTGCCGGGTAGGTATCGTTGGCGTGGATGCCTCCCACTTTGGCTGCGGCCAGAATCACGTAGTCCGGCTTTTCCTCAGCGAAGAAGGCCTCCACATCGGCCTGACGGGTCAGATCCAGCTCGGCGTGGGTTCTCGTTACAATATTTTTAAATCCAGCCTTTTCCAGGCAGCGAACCAAACCGCTGCCGACCAGGCCACGGTGGCCTGCCACATAGATTTTTTTGTTGCGGTCGAGGGGTTCGACTGCCTGGGTATTCTTTCTTTCTGCCATGATATTCCCTGCTTTCTTCTTACATTTTTTACCAATTTTAAAAATATATTTCTTTTTACTTCTCTGTTGTACCACTATACAATTATTCTCATTCAGATTTACTTTCTCACTATCTTTGCATGAGTTTTAACTGTCTGATCTTTTTATTTCAACACGCCTGCCGTTGTGGAATTCTTCACCAGCTCCATATCGTGCTCTGTCATAATCTTCACCAGCTCGTCAAAGGATGTCTTCCGCGGATTCCAGCCCAGGGTCTCTCTGGCCTTAGTCGGGTCGCCCAGCAGCAGATCTACCTCCGCCGGACGGAAGAACTCGGGAGATACCTCCACCAGCACCCGGCCTGTAGCCACGTCGATGCCCTTCTCGTCCACGCCCTCGCCTTCCCAGCGAAGCTGTACGCCCGCATGGGCAAAGGCCGCCTCCGTGAACTCACGGACGGTTCTTGTCTCGCCGGTGGCAATGACGAAATCCTCCGGGGTGTCATGCTGGAGAATCATCCACATGCACTCCACGTAATCCCTGGCGTAGCCCCAGTCGCGCTTAGCGTTCAGATTTCCCAGGTACAGCTTCTCCTGACGGCCCGCCAGAATGTTGGCTACGGCCAATGTAATCTTTCTCGTTACAAAGGTCTCGCCCCGGCGCTCGGACTCATGGTTGAAGAGAATGCCATTTACCGCAAACATACCGTAGGCTTCCCGGTAATGCTTCGTGATCCAGTAGCCGTACAGTTTCGCCACCGCATAGGGAGAACGGGGATGGAACGGCGTAGTCTCCTTCTGGGGAATTTCCTCCACCTTGCCGAACAGCTCGGAAGTGGACGCCTGGTAGATCCGGGTGGTTTTTGTGAGACCTGCGATGCGGACTGCTTCCAGCACCCGCAGCACGCCGATGCCGTCCGCGTTGGCGGTATATTCCGGCTCCTCGAAGGACACGGCCACATGGGACTGGGCAGCCAGGTTATAGATTTCGTCGGGCTTGATTTCCAGCATCAGGCGCACCAGATTCATGGAATCGGTCATGTCGCCGTAGACCAGATGCAGACCGTCGCCTTTCGCTTCCCGCTCCTTTAAAAGGTGCTCGATACGCTCCGCAGTGTTAGTAGAACCCCGGCGGAATAAGCCGTATACCTCATAGCCCTTCTCCAGCAGAAGCTCCGCCAGATAGGAGCCGTCCTGTCCTGTAATTCCTGTGATTAACGCTGTCTTTTTCATCTTCGTTCTCCTCATTTTTCTGCGCCTTCCGCTGCAAAGCCTCCGGCTGTACTGATCGTTACAAAATATGGCTCAGTTCTATCTCATCCCAATGAAATGTGATTCGATTGATATCCTCATTTCCGCTGCTGGTTCCCACATGAATCTCGATGTACTCGAAATCGTGGAAGGCCTTGACCGCGTGCCGCTGATTTTTGCGGATGCAGACGGCTTTTCCCTGGCTTAAGGGAATCTTCGTGCCCTCCAGAATCAGCTCGCCGGTGCCCCGAAGGACAGTCCAGATCTCATCCCGGTGCTCATGATAGTGATAACTGGAGGTCATGCCATCATAAATGCAGATCTTCCGGGTCAGGGTCGTCTGTCCCTGGCTCTCAGTGTCGTCCAGAGTCTCCAGAGTACCCCAGCGGCGCTCCTCGAACATGGGCCGGGAATCAAAGGCTGACGCAATGGCTTTCACATTGGCAGTCTGGCTCTTGTCTGCCACCAGAATGCCGTCCTGGGCGGCCACCACCACCAGATCCCGGGTTCCCATGACGGCCACGGGCATCTTCAGTTCGTTGATGACCTGGGTGTTCTCGCAAGTGTCGTCCAGCACCACATTTCCGATGGTGTCGGTGCTCATCTGGTCTGCCAGGGCGTCCCAGGTTCCCAGATCTTTCCAGTATCCGTCGAACTCCACAGCGGCCAGGTGCTCCGCTTTTTCCAGCACCTCGTAGTCGAAGCTGATTTTCGGTAGGCTCTCGTAGGCTGCACAAAGGGCGTCGTAGTCCTCCGGTACGCCGTACTTCTTCGTGCGCTCCAGGATATCGCCGATCTTCACGCAGAATACGCCGCAGTTCCAGAGAGCCCCTTCCTTCAGAAGAGCCTCTGCCTTCTCCTCGTCCGGCTTCTCCGCGAAGCCCCGGACTTTAAACCAGCCATCCTTCTTTTCTCCCGGCAGGATGTAACCGTATTTAGTGGCCGGGTAGCTGGGCGCTGCGCCCATCAGTCCTACCTCTGCGCCGGATTCCCGCATGATCGCCTCCAGCTTCTTTACCGTCTCAAAGTAGCTGCCCTCGGTGTAGGGATCCACCGGCATGATCGCCGCATAATCCTCCCGGCTGGCTCCGTGCTTCAGAAGCCAGGAGCAGGACAGCAGCACAGCCGCGAAGGTGTCCCGGCGCCCCGGCTCCACTGCGATCCGCGCCTCCTTCACCTGACTTTTGATGAGCTCCACCTGCTCACTGCCAGCCGTGATGACGGCCTGCTCTGCGATGCCCGCTTCGCCCAGCTGCTCCCAGACTCTCTGGAGCATGGAACAGCGCTCCATGGAATTATTTTCTTTATTGACTACCTTCAGATACTGCTTGGGCCGCGCGTCGTTGGACAGGGGCCAGAGCCGTTTTCCGGATCCTCCGGACAGTAATACGTAGTACATACAGCTTCTCCTCTGCGAAATGATATTCTCACATTAAATATGTATTTTATTGTTTACTTTCCCTTTTGTCTTTCTCTTGCTTTTGCAAGTATATACCTGTATATTAGAATTAACAAGTGAGGATATTGCCGGAAACAGGTATTATATTGCTGTTTCTATTTTCCGCAGGAGGTCTTTTCCCATGAAAAATTATTTCGATAAATTCCCCGATTCCTATCTGGAAAGCTCCAGGCGGCGGATTCAGACGCCCAGCGCCTTCGCCCGGTCTGCTTTCTTCTATGTGCAGGAAACCGGCTACCTGAAGCTTCGGGAAAGCCATGTGGCCAGCCGTAAGAATCTGGAATCCTATCTGGTGGTGCTGGTGCTGTCGGGCAGCGGCGTGCTCATGTACGACGGAACCCTCTACGAGCTGCAAAAGGGCTCCTGCTTTTTCATTGACTGTATGGTGCCCTATTATCATCAGAGCAGTGAGACCGATCCCTGGGAGCTCATCTGGGTGCATTTTAACGGCTCCTCCTCCCGGGAATATTATCAGTATTTTGCGGCCAACAGCGCGCCCGCCTTTCTGCCGGCGGACTTTGATACGCTCCGGCAGAAGCTTACAGGGCTTCTGGATCTGAATGAAAATTCGGATTTTCAGACGGAGATCAATTCCGCCCGCCTGATTGTAGATATTCTGTCCATTTTATTGCAGGACATTACGGAATCCCGGGAAGAAAAATACCCCGGCCGTCTGAAGATGACCGAGGTAAAAAAATATCTGGATGAACATTATACGGAAAAGTTTTCCCTGGACGAGCTCTCGGAGCGGTTCTTTCTCAGCAAATACCACCTGTCCCGGGAATTTCACCTGTATTATGGCACGACTCTGAATCAGTATGTGATCTCCCGGCGGCTGACCCAGGCCAAAAAGCTGCTGCGTTTTTCCGCCCTGACTCTGGAGGAGATCGCCCGGGGCTGCGGCTTCTATGACGCCAGCTATCTGAATCGTCAATTTAAAAACTCCGAGGGGATAACCGCCTCGGAGTTCCGTAAAAAGTGGAAAAATTAGGTTTTTCTCTGTTTTATTTGTAAGTCAGGGCCTGGGTGGTGGCGTCATCCGCATTTTCCGCAGTGATCCAGTAGTAACCGGGCTCGATAACAGACGCGTTGTCCAGACCGGCGATGGTGCGGAGCGCCGATACCATACAGGCATACCCCATGCCGAAGGCGTCCTGAGCCATGACGCCGGACAGACTTCCATCCTTCACAGCATCCACCAGCCTGGAGGAAGCGTCAAAGCCTGCGGCCACGACGGTCTGTCCTTCCGGCGCGAACTTGGACACCACTGCAGCCAGCACACGGGTCACATCATCATTGGATCCGAAATATGCCTTCAGATCCGGGTGATCCGCCATAACGGCAGCCACGATCTCCTCAGCGCTGCGCTCATCCTGGTTTACATAAGTTGTATCTATAATCTGTACATTCGGATGATTCTGTTCGATTTCCTCCCGGAAGCCCTTCTCGCGCTCGATGCCGGTCTCGGTCTCGGAGTTGTGTACCAGAAGCGCCACCTCGCCGGAATCACCGATGGCCTCGCAGAGCTTCGCTGCGGCTTCTGCAGCCGCTTTACAATTATCTGTCTTGGTCTCGCTTACAATCAGGGCATTGTCAATGCTGGAATCTACTGCGAAGACCGGTACGCCGTTGGACTCCGCCAGCTCCAGCTGGGTCTTGCCGGAATTCACATCAATATAACCTACGATCAGGGCGTCCGGATTCTTGTCCAGCATTTGGTCGATGATATCGATCTGCTCGGACACGCTCTCTTTGGCCGGAGCGTCATAGGTCACCTTCACTTTTGCGTTACCGGTGTAGCCCAGAGCTTCGTTTAGGTCTGCCACAGCCTGCTCCGCACCTGCTTTCACGCGTTTCCAGAAGCTGCTGGCGGAATCCTTTCCGACCATGGAAATGGCGGTTCCTTCCGGAACTTCAATACCTTCTATGGAAAGATAATTGATTCCATCCGCTTCCATGCTGAACAGTTCCCGGAAATTCTCCGGCATCGCGTCCTCGTCCGGATTCTCTGCCGTCTCGGCAGTCTTCTTCGGTTCTTCCGTCTTCTGCTCCGTCTTCTCTGTCTCTTTTTCCTGTATTTCTTCTGTCTTTGCTTCCTGCTTCGGCGCTGTAGTCTTTTCTCCCCCTACTGCACAGCCTGTCAGAACGCCTGCAACGCAAAGAAATACGATAAACTTTTTCATCATGTTCTTCTCCTGTATATCTTTTGCAGCCTTCCGGCTTATCTCTGCCCATGGATGGGTAAAATTTACGTTACAAAGTATAACGTAAAAAGGGATATGCCGCAAGACATATCCCTGAAAATACCGAAAATCTTAAGAAAATTGTTACTGTTTACACAGTAACACGCTTTAGTTGATAACTACGCCCTTCTGCAGCATGACATTGGCGTACACTGCGCTCTCGCCGGTGGCGATGATCGCGTAAGCCTTCTTCGCCTCCTCATAAAACTGGAAGCGCTCGATATTGCCCACGCAGGCAGCGCCACGCTCGTCGTGTTTCGCCACGATCTCCTTGTAGGTATCCCAGATCGGAGTCTTTACCGGATCACCCGGCATAACCTCCATCAGATTCATGGGCTTATCCACATAGGTGTCCAGAGGAATCACCTGCAGGATCGCGTCCAGAAGCTCCGGCACGCCATGTCCGTCACAACGGATCACGATCGCGTCCTTACCCATGGATTCGGCCGGGAAGTTGCCGTCTGCGATTACGATACGGTCACTGTGTCCCATTTCACAGAGCACCTTCAGCAGCTCCGGGGACAAAATCTTCGGAATTCCTTTTAACATAATACTTCTCCTTTTCCCATACCGGCCGCAGGCCGGCATATTTTAGAAAGGGCACACCAGCCGGTGTGCCCTCTGTAATTTTTATTTGGTTTTCAGATATACTGTCTGACCAGATTACTCGTACAGGTTCTGTGCGATCTCTGCGTCACCGCAGTTCTCTGCTGTATACCACTGGCATCCTGTATCTGTATCCTTAACAGCTGCGGTGTTTCCTGTAGCTGCATCGTACAGAAGCTGAACCAGAGTTTCACCCATAGCTACCGGAGCCTGAGTAATGGAACCAAGCAGAACGCCATCCTTAACTGCCTGAATCTGAGCTGCGCCAGAGTCAAAGCCTGCTGCAACGATCTTGCCCTCGCCAACGCCGCACTTGTTCAGGTTCTCATTTGCGGTGATGATAGCGTTTGCGGAATGCTCGTTGGAGCCGTAGATTGCGATAGTATCCTTCTCGTTCATCAGAGCGGTTGCATCTGCTGCAGACAGCTCAGAGGTAACGCTTGCCGGTACACGAACGTCGATAACAACGTCAGCGCCATCGGTCTTCTCAGCCTTGGAATCTGCGATGTACTTGTCGTTTCCAACTACGTTAGAAGTCTTGCCATCAGCCTTAGCCAGCTCAGCGAACTTGTCGATGAAGCCAAGACCTCTGTTGATAACGGACTCGGAAGTAGCATCCTGAGCTACTACACCAACACGAACCGGAGCGGTTGCGTTAGCTACCTGATCCTTAACTGCCTCGTAAACCTTCTCTGCTGCCAGAGCGCCTGCTGCGTAGTTGTCAGTAGAGCAGTTTGCAAGTACGGATCCTTCCGGAGCGCCCGGAACACCAGAGTCAAATCCGATTACCGGAATCTTGCTGTCCATAGCCTTCTGAAGCAGATCCTTAACGGATTCTGTATCCAGAGCTGCCAGACCAACTGCTGTCGGGTTAGCGTTCAGAGCACTCTCAAGCTGCTGAACCTGCTGGGAAATGTTGGACTCACTGTCCGGACCTACGAAGTTAACAGTAACTCCGAGCTCTGCAGCCTTCTGCTCAACACCCTTCTTCACTGCCTGCCAGTACTGATGCTGCAGACCCTTGGAAACGATTTCGAAAGACATGTTGCTTGTGTCAACTGCCGCTGCTGCGTCGTCTGTAGTCTTCTCAGCTGCGTCATCCTTGGTCTCCTCTGCTGCCGGTGCGTCGGTTGCGGCATCCTTGGATCCACCACCGCAAGCGGTCAGGCCTGCTACCATTGTCGCTGCAAGAATTGCTGCTAATACCTTCTTTTTCATGTAAAATCCTCCTTTTATTAAGTTCTCCTTATTGGATTCTTTTTATATGAACTGCTCGCCGCAGTACACATCGTTATATCATTTTTTGATACTTATTTGTCCAGCTTCTTGTTCTTCAGAACGTCGATGTAGACCGCTACAATCAGAACCAGGCCGATGATAATCTGCTGATAGTTTGCCTGAAGTCCGATAAGCGGGAGTCCTGTCTGGAGTACGGACATAATGAATACTCCCAGGATAGTACCGGAGATGCTTCCGGCTCCACCGCTCATGGATGTTCCTCCGATGATAGCTCCGCCGATAGCGTTCAGCTCTACGCCACCGCCGCCTCCGGGTGCCATGGACTGGAATGCGGAGCTGTAAGCCAGCGCTGCAAGTCCTGTGAAGATACCGGAGAATATATACGCCATAGTCTGATATTTCGCTACGTTGATACCGGACAGGCGGGTTGCCTCTTTGTTACTTCCGATGGCGATGATGTAACGTCCTGTACGTGTCTTATTAAGCACGATGCTCATAACCACTGCCAGAATCATGACCCACAGGAAACACAGGGGAAGTTTGAGCTCGCCTACTGTCAGCTTGAACAGGCTTCTGGTCCAGCCGTTGGGTGCGGTAGCGCCCGGCCAGGTTACACTGGCTCCGCCGGTGGCGATAGCGCCCAGACCTCTGGCAATCATCATGGTACAGAGGGTTGCCAGGAACGGAGCATGTCCGCCCTTGGAAACAATCAGTCCGTTGATAATTCCCATTACCAGACCGCAAATCAGGGTTGCCAGAATACCTACGATAACCGGCATTCCCTGACGTGTAATCAGGTATCCGCCAATCAGTGCGTAGCAGAACATACCGGTTCCGATGGAAAGGTCAACACCGCCTGTAATCAGGCAGAAGGTTACGCCGATTCCAAGGAATGCCAGGTAGTATGTATAATCCATGATACTTAACAGTGTAGAATACTGCCGGAATGAGGGGCTTACCGCGCTGAAGAACGCTATCAGGGCAATCAGCACAATCACGACGACAATTTTCTGTACACCAATCGCTCTCACAAGCGGATTGTTTGTAAAAGCATTTCCGTTTTTCTTGTCTGTCATTGTCTTATTCCCTCCTAATTTCTAAGCGTTGCCGCGTGCATGATCCGCTCCTGTGTGGCTTCTTCGATTCCCAGCTCGCCGGTCTTTCTTCCCTCACACATGACTACGATACGGTCACTCATTCGCAGAATCTCTGTCATCTCTGAAGAAATCATGATAATGGATTTTCCTTCCGCTACCAGCTCATTCATCAGGTGATAAATCTCGCTCTTCGCGCCTACGTCGATACCTCTGGTAGGCTCGTCGAAAATCAGGATGTCACAGTTTCTTACCAGCCACTTGGCGATAACCACCTTCTGCTGGTTTCCTCCGGACAGGTTGACTACCAGCTGATCCACGCTGGGTGTCTTGGTCTTCAGGGCCTCTACATATTCCTGAGCTACATCCTTCTCCTTTTTCTTATCAATGAAGATACCCTTCATGAAGTTCTCCATGGTAGCCATGGTGGAGTTCTCAGCTACTGTCTTGTCTACTACAATACCGAAACGCTTACGGTCCTCGGAGAGGTAACCGATACCGCATTTAACAGCGTCCTGCGGAGTCTTGATCTCTACCTTCTGTCCATTGACATAGATATCGCCGCTGTCCTTGGGGTCTGCTCCGAACAGCGCTCTGGCTGTCTCGGTACGACCCGCGCCCATCAGTCCGGAGAAGCCGAGGATTTCGCCCTTATGAAGCTCGAAGCTTACATCCTTTACCATTCTTCCCGCATTCAGGTGCTCTACCTTCAGAACTACCGGCGCGTCCGGCGCAACCTGGCTTTCTGTCTTCGGGTCCTCATAGATAACACGGCCAACCATCATGTTGATGATGTCGTCCTTGGTGGAATCCTTGGTAATCAGGGTTCCTACATATCCGCCGTCACGCATAACGGTTACACGGTCTGTGATAACCTTAATCTCGTCCATACGGTGTGAGATATATACGATACCCATCTGCTTGTCGCGCAGGTCGCGGATAATCTTGAACAACTCCTCGATCTCTGCCTCGGTCAGCGCCGCTGACGGCTCGTCGAAGATAATAACCTTTGCGTCGTGGGAGATAGCCTTCGCGATCTCGCACATCTGCTGCTTTCCGACTGTCAGGCGGCTCATGGTCTCCTTCGGGTCGATATTGATACCAAGCTGATCGAACAGCTTCTTTGCTTCTTCATTCATCTTCTTATCGTCGATGAGCTTTCCGTTCATGTACTCACGGCCGATAAAAATGTTCTGAGCTACGGTCAGATGACCCATCATGTTCAGCTCCTGATGCACGATAACGATACCTGCATCCTGGGCCTCTCTCGGATTGGTGAATTCTACTTCCTTACCCTCGTAGGTAATGGTTCCCGCATCCTTATGGTAAATACCTGTCAGAACCTTCATCAGAGTTGACTTGCCCGCTCCGTTCTCACCCATCAGGGCGTGAACCTCTCCCTTGCGGACCTCCAGGTCTACGTGATCCAGCGCATGTACGCCGGGGAACGACTTGTCAATTCCCTTCATGGTTAAAATTACGTCACCCATTTTTCGCTTCCCCCTTCCGATTAATTCCGTCTGCGCCGGCTTCTAAGGTCAGCGTAAACAACCACCAGTACGATGATACCAGTAATGATATACTGATAATTGATCTGGAATCCCATAGCCAGGATTCCTTCCTGCAGAAGGGCTATAATCAGAACTCCTACCAGAGTTCCGGCGATGGATGCCACGCCACCGGTCATGGAGGTACCGCCCATTACGCAGCCCGCGATTGCCTCGTTGTTGAAGGTATCGCCCAGACCCGGCTGAACGGTGGTGTATGCTCCTACATAGAAGATAGCTGCAAGTCCTGCCAGCAGGCCACAGATGATGTAGGCAAGCATTTCCCATTTCTTTGTATTTACACCGGACAGACGAACCGCCTCGCGGTTGCTTCCGATACAGAGAATGTATCTTCCGGCTTTTGTCTTATTTAAAATAATGGAGCAGATAACCGCGCCGATAACCAGATAGATAAGGCCGGTCGGGATATCCACGCCGTTTACTTTCATCTTAACCAGATTACGGAACCAGCCGTTGGCGTCTGCTGACTGGGGCCAGCTGACAGACTGTGTCTTGGTAAATACGGAGCCGACGCCCTTGGCAATCATCATGCTCGCCATGGAGGTGATGAAGGAAGGCAGTCCTGCGTAAGCTACCAGGAAGCCATTGATGATACCGAAGATGGTTCCTACCAGAATGCTCACCAGCAGACATACCGGAAGCGGAACTCCTTTCAGAGTCAGCAGGTATCCGGAAATCAGTGCTGAGCAGAACATCACCGGTCCAATCGAGAAATCGATACCTCCTGTCGCAATTACGAATGTTACACCCAATGCAAGAAATCCTAAAAAGTAAGCGTAGTTCAGAGCACTTACGATTCGAGAATAACTTACAAAACTTGCATTTGTCTTAATCAGCGGCGTCGCAATGGCAAACAGTATGTACAGCACCACCATAACACACAGCAGAACCAATGTGTTAAAGCCAATTTTCTTGACGAACGCATTTTCCTTTATCTTCTCCACTTTCCTTCCTCCTAACTTCTGACTGCTCCCCCGTCTCACCCCATAAGAGACAAAAGGAACGGAACAACCATTTCTTCAGTCTTGTCCGCTCTGTCAATCTATGACTATTATATGTCCAAAATATGAATAAAGTAATAGAAAATCTTTTTGGAAAAGTTGAAAATCTTCTTTAAATCAACGCGAATAGGGTAAAAATCTACTATTTTCCAACATAAACAAAGATTTAACAAGCCCGGCGCATACGCGCCGGGCCTGCTAAACCTTTATTTCGTCACCGGGAAGAGCAGCTTCTGGTTCTCCTGGGTATACATATTCTCTTTTGTGATCAGCTCCGAACCGGAGTCGATGCTGGTCTCGGTCTTCCGTCCGCGCGTCACGTCCACCGCAGTCTCCACGCTCAGGTATCCCATGTTAAAGGGCTTCTGAACCACCAGCGCGTCAAAGACGCCAGATTCCAGGAACTGGATCTGTTTGATGGAGCTGTCGATGCTGCCCATGTGGATAGTTCCGGTCTTTCCCTGATTCCGGACTGCCCGGGCCGCGCCAACAGCGGAATACTCGTTCAGCCCCACGATGAGATCCATGGATGGATATTTCTTCAGAAGATCTTTTGTCTGCTCATAAGCCTTATCTGAATCGGAATCACAGAAAACGATCTCCGCCACCTGCGTCCCGGCTTCTCCCAGGCCCGCCCGGAAGCCGGCCTCCCGGCCCACCGCCGTGGAGCTGCCCTTCACATGGCCCACGATTCCGATGACGCTGTCTGCTTTCACAAATTGCTTCATATAACTTCCAAGCTTATACCCGGCTGCGTAGTTGTCCGTAGCCACTACCGCGCTGCCCATGGGCTGATCCATGGTAGAATCCGCCAGCACCAGCCGGATACCGGCCTGTTCGATCTGCTCCGCGTAAGGGACTGTCTGATCTGTACTGCAGGGACAGAGTACGATGGCGTCGGGCCGGGCGGCAATGGCGTCGAGAATCATCTGGTTCTGTGCGTCGATCTCCCGCTCATTTTCCGGGCCCTCCACGGTCAGGTTCACATTATATTCCTCCGCCGCGGTCTGGCCGCCCAGATACACTGAGGTCCAGAAATCCGTATCATCCAGCGCCTTCTGAATCAGTACGATATTCAGGGGTCTGGCCGCGTCCCGGCTCTTTTTCCAGTACCAGAGACTTCCTGCCAGCACGATCAGGGTCGTTCCGGCAATCAGAAAAAGTCTCGCTCTTTTCTTACTCATTTTCAACTGCCGCCACGTCCTTTCCCGCCGGAATCACCACGATGGCGCAGGTTCCCCTGCCCGGCTCGCTCTCGTACCGGAGCCCGTATTCCGGGCCATAGAACAGCCGGATGCGCTCATTCACATTGGAGACGCCCACGCCGTTTGATTTGGTGTCCCGGACGTGCTTCTCGAAGATGTGGGCCAGGGCCTCGGCGTCCATGCCGATGCCGTCGTCCTCCACCTCCAGCTGAATGAGGCCGCCCTTCCGGAAGCCCCGGATTTCGATGGTACCTTTTCCTTCTTTATATTTGATGCCATGGTAAATGGCGTTTTCCACCAGAGGCTGCAGCAATAATTTTACAATTTTTTCCTCTTTTATGTCGTCTTCGATGGAAATGGAATATTCCAGCTTGTCCTTATATCGCATTTTCTGGATAGTCAGGTAGGCCCCGGTGCAGTCAATCTCCTCGCCGATGGTCACCAGCTCCTGTTCGTTGCTGATGGTCCGCCGGAGCAGTCTGGCCAGGGAGGACGTCATGGTCACAACCTCTTTATTCTTCCCCCATTCCGCCATCCAGATGATGGAATCCAGGGTATTATACAGGAAATGGGGACTAATCTGGGACTGGAGCGCCTTCAGCTCGTACTTGCGCTTGGCCCGCTGCTCCCGCTCGGTCTGGTGCATCAGGTTCTGGATCTCTTCGGTCATAATATTGAAGCTGCGGGTCAGGGAGCCGATCTCATTGCCGTCCCGGACCTCCAGGGCCGCATTGCTGAAATTGCCCCGCTCCACCTCCTTCATGGAACGCTCCAGGCCCTTGATGGGCCGCGTGATGGCGCTGGAAAGTAGATAGGCCAGAGCCAATGCCACAAGAAAGAGCACCAGGGCCATTACCACGTAGATCAGCCGGGCCGCGTCCGCGTCTGCCATCAGCTCCGCCACATTGGAGACGCCCACCACGGTCCAGCCGGTGGCCTCCGACCGGGAGATGGTGTACAGCTTCCCGTCCTCCGTCAGGAAAGAGGAAGCCGTGCTGTCCATAACCTCAGAAATCCGTTCATGCTTCATGCCGCTGTAGATCAGCTGCTGCTGGGGATGGTAGACGATACTTCCGTCCTTGTCCAGAATATAAATATAGCCCTTATTGCCCAGGCTGATACGCTCGCACAGCTCCCGGATGGAGTTGTAATTCAGATCCACGAAAAAGACGCCGCAGACACCGGGATTGGCCTTATTGGTGATGCTCCGGCTTAAAGTTACGACCCAGTCATACTTGTCCCGCACCGCGTTCTGCACATGGGAGGAGGAGATGGCCGCCTGACCGTCAAGCTCCAGGGCCTCCTGATACCAGGACAGTCCGCTCACCCGGATATAGGGATTCAGCTCCGCTTCCCCATCGTTGATGACCGGAGCCCGATCCTCAGGCAGCAGCGCTATATTCGTGATGTCGCCGCGGGTATCCACCACAGTCCGGAACACGGTGGTAATTCGATCCCGCAGCTCCTGTGCCCGCTCGTCGCTTAAGTTCTCTGTGAAGAGATAATCCCGGACGTCGTAATTGCTGGACACGATATAGGAAATATTTTCCATATAATTCATGTAGGAATCGATATCGTTGTTTACCTGGCCGATGAGCTGCGCAGTATATTCCTGGGAATTTTTCAGAATTGTATCCTCTGTGTACTTCAGCGAAATCAGCAGATAGGTCAGCAGCGCAAAGACAATCAGCACGCTGAAAGCCGCGATGATGGATGTACGGATACTGTGAAAACGCATCAGCAGATTCTTTTTCATTTCTTCCGTTTCTCCTTCGCGTACTCCGTGGGGGTCTTGCCGGTGGCCTTCTTAAAGGCCACGCTGAAATAATGGGGATCGGAGAAGCCCACCTCCCCGGCCACCTCATAGGCCCGCTTAGACGTATTTTCCAGGAGCTGCTTCGCCTTCTCCATCCGCTTCCGGGTCAGGGCCTCGATAAAGGTCTCGCCGGTATGGGTCTTGAACATGGTGCTGAAATAGCTGGTGCTCATGGCCAGATAGGTGCAGACTGAATTCAGTGTCACGTCAGACTTCATGTAATTATGCTCGATATATTCCATGGCCCGGCCGGCCTGCTTTTTGCCGTAGCTGTCCCGCTGCTCATTCAGAAGTCTTGAGATACTCTCACAGATGGCAATGATGTCCGTGGACATGTTCCGGAGCCGCTCATAGGTATAGAGCCGGTTCATCAGCTCTTTTTCCTCTTTATAAATCTCGTTCTCCTGCTCCTCCTCCAGATCGGCGCTGTTCACCACGCTCAGAAGCAGATTCTGCATGTAAATGATGGCGCGGGTCCGGTTCGTCCGACGCTCCCGCAGCTCCTGGGCGAAGCCCCGGATCTCGGTCTCGATCGCAGCCGAATCGCTGGCCTTGACAGCCGTCAGCACCCGCTCCGCCCAGTGGGGCACATCCACCGGAGCGCTCTTGCGCGCGTCCAGCATGCCGGACCAGAGTATCTGGGCGCCGCCCAGCAGCCATTTCAGCTCCAGGGCCGCCCTGGCCTTCTCGAAGGACTGATAGAGCTTCATCAGATCCGTCACATCCTCACCCACGCCGATGGTGGTATCGATAAGCAGCAGCTCTTTTACGGTCTTCCGGATCTCCGTCAGTGTCTCTTCCATCTTCCCGTCCAGTTCTTTCTTCGTATCCCCGCAGAAGATGATCACAGTCCGGGCGTCCATGTTCTGAAACACCACGCCCAGCCCTTTCTGCTCCACCAGTTCCTGGGTAATATTATAGATGGAAAATAAGGCCAGCTCCTCCCGGACGCCCGGATACTGATTCAGGAACGGCGACAGATCGTCGCCCTCCACAATGGCCGTATTATAGAAGGAACCCGGCAGAGAAATATCCAAATCCTTCATCTTCTCTTCCAGGTCCTCCGTTCCCTCGTCCCCGCGCAGAAGACTGTTCAGGAAACGCCCGCGCAAAAGAGGCCTGTTGCTCTGATAGGCCCCTTTTAATTTCTTTAATGTAGTTCGTTTGGCTCGTGCCTCCTCCAGGCGTTCCTTCGCTTTCAAAAGCACCCCGGTCAGCTCCGAGGGCGTAATCGGCTTCAGGATATATTCCATAACCTGATAACGCACCGCCTGCTTGGCGTACTCGAATTCATCGTAGCCGCTGATGATAATCGTCCTGGTATCCGGACAGTTCTCAAAGATATAGCGCGCCAGCTCAATGCCGTCCACATAGGGCATGCAGATATCCGTCAGCACCAGATCCGGCTTTTTCTGACGGATGGCCTCCATGGCGTCCCGCCCGTTCTCGCAAGCCTCCACCAGCTCAAATCCCAGTTCCCCCCATGGAATATTTTCGCCGATCGCCTCGCGGGTCAGAGCCTCATCGTCCACCAGCAATACCTTATACATTTTGCTTTCCCCCAATAACCTGTTTTATCCGATAAACTGATTAACCAGACTCATAATCCTGTCAAAAAACCGGGTAATGAAATTGCCGACCTGCTTCGTGTCTACCTTGCTCAGATCCAGTCCCATATCCTTCAGCTTGTTATAGATCTCACCGGCCTGCTTCGCCAGGGCATCCACGTCGATGTCCAGCTTGCTGATCTTGTGCATCAGGTCAATCAGCTGCTGAATCTGATCGTCGCTCAGCTTAATATCGAATTTTTCCATAGCGTCACGGATGATTTTCTCAATATCCGCATCACTGCTTACATTATTTTCCAGGATCTGCTGTTTGATGTAGGCTACCATGTCGGAAGCGGTCTCGGAATCGCCCAGGGAAGTGCCCAGGTCACCGGTCACCACCAACTCGTTCACTGCAGTCTCCAGGGCCTGCTCATCCACCTTGCTGCCGTTCATTTCCGCGTAGCCTTTGACTGCTCCGATCAGGGCGGAGGTTCCGGAGATATTGGACGGAGCCGCCACGTATACATTGGCGTCCTGAAGGCCTGCGGTCAGCAGCGCATTCGTGTACATGTCGATGGTGCAGTAGCTGATATTATAAGTAGTCACATTGAGGCCCTCTCCCTCGTCCGCCGGACGAATCAGCACGGATGACAGGGCGTGGGTGCCGATGACGCTGGAGGAGAGATAGGAATCCAGATACTGATGCTCCTCCGCATTGGTGATGCTGATCACGTCATAGTCGCTCAGGTCGCTCTCGCTGATACCCAGAAGCCCCAGCACGGTCGCCCGCTGATCGGCGCTTAAGTCCGCGCCCAGAGCCAGAATCGGCTTGTCGCCTTCTGCCGCCTGGGCTGTCACACCCATACCAAGTACCAGCGTAAATGCCAGTACCAATGCCGTAAGTTTCTTTATGCTTTTCATGATTTTTTACCTCCTGCTTTCCGCCGCGGATCGCTCATCCGCACGTACAGCCATGCGTAGAGATCCTTGTAGACCGTAGCCCGGTCCGTCTCATTCAGGATCTCATGTCTGTCATTTTCATATAAAATCCAGGTGACATCCTCCATGCCCACAGCCTGAAAGGCTTTCCGTACCTGCTCCACGCCTTTTCCGAAATTGCCCACCGGATCCTCGGTTCCCGATACGAACAGAATCGGCAGATCCTTCGGCATTTTCTGAAGATTCTCCGGTTTGGAGGCGTCCTCGATGCTGTAAAACAGGTTATAATAGCCGTTCAATGTAAACAAAAAGGTGCAGCGCTCATCCTTCAGATAAGCATCCACAATCCGCTCGTCCTTCGTCAGCCAGTCTCTGGTGGTCCGGGCCGGTCGGAAATGCTTATTATAGCCCCCGAAGGCCAGATTGTCAACAAAGGGCCAGCGATAGCGCCATCCCTTCACCTTTGCCACGGCCCGGCAGAGGTTCTGGCCGAACCGCAGGGCCGCCATGGGCTGGGTACCGGTTCCCATGATAATCGCGCCGTCCAGCTCGTCGCCGTAGCGGCACAGATACTGGCGCAGCAGAAAGGATCCCATGCTGTGGCCCAGGATGTAATAGGGCAGAGCCGGATACCGCTTCGCCGTCTTTTTATGCAGGGTTCTCACATCCCGCAGCAGAATCCCGTTACCGTTCTTCTCCGCGAAATATCCCCAGTCCTCTTTCTCCACGATGGAGCCGCCGTGGCCCAGATGGTCGTTGCCCACCACCAGGAAGCCCTTTTCCGTCAGATAGGACGCGAACTCCCCGTAGCGCTCGATATATTCCACCATGCCGTGGAAAATCTGAAGGATCGCTTTCGGTCTGCCTGTCTCCGGCCTCCATTCCACCCCGTGGAGCTTCGTCCGCCCGTCCGCGGACGCATAGGTAAATTCCCGTTTTACTGCCATTCTGTTTTCCTCAAAAAAGGGGCGTCCCAGAGCATCTCCCGCGCGCATCTGCACGGAGACCGCTTTGAGATACCCCTCTCATCTCTCTGTATCTTTTATTTTCCTGCAAGCATATTCTCCGCGAAATCCTGAATAGCCTTTGCCGCCCGCTCATAGGTCATCTGCGTGGTATTGATGCACAGATCGTAGTTCTGCATGTTCTCCCACTCCTGACCGGTGAAATAGCGATAATAATCGCGGCGGTACTTATCTGTCTTGCTGATGAACTTATCCGCAGTCTTCCAATCGATCTTCTGACGGTTCATCTCTTTCTCGATGCATTTTTCCCGGGACGCGTAAATGTATACACGAACCAGTCCCGGCTTATCGCGGAGCACATAATCCGCCGCGCGGCCGATAACCACGTAATTGGACTCGTCTGCCAGCTCCCGGAGCACCTTTGCCTGGTAGTTGAACAGGTTATTGTTCGAGGTGAAGTCCTCCTTCTCCGGCGGGATCAGTCCGCCGCTGTATACCTTCTGGGACGCCCGAAACAAAAGGCTCTGCTTCTGATCCTCGTCCGCTCTGGCAAACAGCTCCTCGCTGATACCGCTGTCGTCCGACGCCAGACGCAGGATATTCCGGTCATAAATCTCCACGCCCAGATTCTTTGCAAGAATTTTTCCGATAGAGGTCGCCCCGCTTCCGCAGGTTCTGGTGATTGCAATTATGAATTTGTCCATATACAAGCCTCCTCTTTTATCTGCTTATAGTTATTTTTATTGTAGTTTTTTTTCGTAGGTTTGTCAATTGCTGTTTCGCTTGTCAAACGGAGACTGCTCTGCTATTATCAGATTAGATTTTCATCTGATTTTTCCATAGTATATAAAATAAGGCAGGTATCCTCTTTATGAAGCATATCACTACAAAATTTCAAAAGCTCTCCACGCCTGCGGCCGTCCTGGTGTCCCTGGGCGCAGCCCTGGTTCTGGCGCTGGTATTGGAAATCGGGGTTTTTCAGTTTTCTTATTTTACACAGGGCTCCGGGAGTTATGCGGAAACAATGCTTGATCTCTCCGGGGTGGAGGGGTGGAACGGCGAGGCCCTGGCGCTGCTGCCGGAGAATCCATCGGTCTCTCTGGACGGATTTTCGCTTCCGGTCCGCAGTGCGACCATCACCACAGCCGGTCCGGCGAAGGTGCTGACCGGGACGTTAGGGATCTGTGACGCGGCCAGCCCGGCGAAGACGGCCGGGGCGGGCACCTTCACGGTGAATCCCGGCGGCCGTGAGAATACTGCTACGGTGCGGATCCAGAGCCGCGGCGATCTGACCCGGCTGCGTCTGACCTTTGAGGAACTGAATGAGCCGGTTTTTCTGATCTCAGTCACCCTGAATGCCCGACAGCCCCTCACCATTCACTGGCTTCGTGTATTCCTTCTGACCGGACTTCTGGCCGCGCTGTTCCTGGCCTTACGCTTCCGCCTCTATGCACAGGATTATCAGCCGGACAGGCGCAGCCATAAGCTCCTGAATCTGGGCGTGCTGCTGCTTGCTCTCTTTATCTCTGCTGGAATTCTGTATGGAAGCGACGCTTCCCACCAACTTCTGCGGCCCTACCCGACCCTGGAGGAGGTTCGCTCCCCGGAGATGGTGGTGGACGCTTACATGCAGCAGCTGGACGCCTTTGAAAAAGGACAGCTGGAGCTTGACCTGGACGTCAATCCGGCCCTGGAGGAGCTCGGCAATCTCTACGATAAGGGCGAGCGGGATCTGAACCACATCACGTATCACTGGGATCGGGCCTATTACCACGGGAAATACTATTCCTACTTCGGACTTGCACCACTCTTTATGGTCTATTATCCCATCTACTGGCTGACCGGCATGCTGCCGACGACTGTTTTCGCCGGATCCTGCCTCACGGTTTTTGCTATTCTATGTATCTTCGCGGCCATTCAGGGGCTTATGCGGCTCTTCCGGCCCAAGGCCAATCTGCTGCTTTTCCTGCTGGGGGAAATGGCCGTGGTCGGCGGAAGTTTTCTGTGGCTTTTACAGGCTTCGGCTTCCAGCTTTTATTATCTGCCGCTCATCGCCTCCTTTGGCTGGCTGGGCGCGTTTACGGCATTGGCCTGCTATGGATATCTGGCGGAAAAGCCCTGGAAACGGGTACTGCTCTTTGCGCTCTGCGGCCTTTCTGTGGTCATGCTGGTGCTGTCCCGGCCCAATGCGGCGCTGCTGGCAATGGCCTTTGCTGCTCCGCTGTTCCTGCGGATTCTCTTTGATAAGAAGCGGTCGGCGCGGCAGCGGTTTCTGGAGAGCGCCCTGCCGTTTTTGATACCGGTTCTCATTGGGGCAGCCGGAATTATGTATTATAATTACATCCGGTTTGGTTCGTTCTTTGAGTTTGGTACTTCTTATCAGCTGACGGAGAGCGATATCCGGTTTAATTCGGTGACTTTCAGCCTGCATCATTTCGGTTCCATGCTGTATCACTATTTTGCGGAGTCCTTTGTATACACAGAATTTTTCCCCTTCCTGCGTTTCACCACGGAGAAATGTGTGGATTTCGGCAACTATCTCTATCAGGAATACAGCGCAGGACTCCTGCAAATGCCGCTGAATCTGGGCATATTCCTGTTGATTCCGGCCGTATTCACGCGGTCTTCTTCCTCTGACCAGAACGGGCTTCTGAAAAAACAGACCGGCGTACTGGTTCTGCTGGCGGCTCTGGGCCTGGGGTATCTGGATTTTATGCTGGGCGGAATCCATATCCGCTATGTCTGCGACCTGACCCTGGCTCTGTCAGTGCTGGCCCTGTTCCTGATACTGGAGCAGATCCATTTTGACGGAACGCGTTCCGCGCGGATTCTGTACGTAATAGTGCTGTGCGCGATACTGGTGACGATTGGGAGAGGAGTTCTTACGATTTTCTCGAATGAGACCAATGATGTGTTACTAAAGAATCCGGACTTCTATCTGTATGTGAGCCGGATATTCCACTCATAAATGCGATAATATTTTTTATGTAATAAAACAGGGCTGTTACAGCAGAATATTACAGTTTTCCATATCCCATGTTCGCCCGTTTCTCGTTACAGCAGTATGCCTGGCTCAGACTAAAGTCTGCTCCATTCATACAGCTGTCTCGAAAAGGCGGACATCTGGATATAGGAAAAACTGTTTATACTCTCTGCAACAGCCCTTTATACTGCATTTTACAAGCTACGCTTAGATGTTCAGCAGCTCGCTGTAAGCCTTCAGCGCTCCGTCTGTATCATGAGCCAGTACGCGCTTTGCCAGCACCTTACCCAGCTGTACGCCCTCCTGGTCGAAGCTGTTCAGGTTCCATACAAAGCCCTGGAACATGATCTTATTCTCAAAATGAGACAGCAGCGCGCCCAGTGTCTCCGGAGTCAGCTGATCGCCCACGATAATGCTGGAGGGACGTCCGCCCGCGAAGTACTTGTTGCGGTTCTCATCTTCCTTGCCGCAGGCGAAAGCTACCATCTGGGCAACGACATTCGCGCAGAGCTTCTGCTGGCTGGTGCTGTCCTGAATGTCCACGTCTACGCCACACTGGTTGTTCTTGAAGCCGATGAACTGCAGCGGTACGATATCGGTTCCCTGATGGAGCAGCTGATAGAAGGAATGCTGTCCGTTGGTTCCCGGCTCACCGAAGATCACCGGTCCGGTTACATAATTTACCGGCTCGCCGAAGCGGTTCACGGATTTTCCGTTGGACTCCATATCTGCCTGCTGCAGATGTGCCGGGAAGCGGCTCAGTGCCTGAGAGTAGGGAAGTACTGCGGTGCAGCCCATGCCCAGCACGTTGCGCTCATATACGCCAATCAGAGCGT
The DNA here is from genome assembly GCF_025567165.1 of Laedolimicola ammoniilytica. Taxonomy (NCBI): domain Bacteria; kingdom Bacillati; phylum Bacillota; class Clostridia; order Lachnospirales; family Lachnospiraceae; genus Laedolimicola; species Laedolimicola ammoniilytica. The sequence goes on along the minus strand of NZ_JAOQKC010000001.1, from coordinate 209,345 downwards.
CCAGCATAGCCGGATTCTCCAGAAGGTTCTCCTTCTTTGCCAGGACATCCTCTGCGGCTGCGCCTGCCAGGAAGCGGTCAAATACCTCCGGTCCGAAGGCCAGGGATAATACAGCGCCGCCTACCGCGGAGGTAGAGGAATAACGGCCGCCGATATAATCGTCCATGAAGAAGGCTGCCAGATAAGCATCGCTCTTTGCCAGCGGGGAGGTCTCGCTGGTTACGGCTACCATATGCTTGGAAGCGTCCAGTCCTGCCTTTGCAAGAGCGTCCTTTACGAAGGACTCATTGGTCAGGGTCTCCAGGGTGGTGCCGGACTTGGATACCAGCACGAACAGGGAATGTGCCACGTCGATGGACGCCAGTACGGCTGCCGCGTCGTCCGGGTCTACATTACTGATAAACTTCGCTTCCATCTTGAAGGTATCATGTTTTTTCGCCCAGTTCTCCAGTGCCAGATACATAGCCCGGGGACCCAGGTCGCTGCCGCCGATACCGATCTGTACGACGGTAGTGAATTTCTCGCCTGCCGCGTTGGTAATCTCACCTGCGTGTACTTTATTGGCAAATTCTGTTACTTTTTTCTGTTGCTCTACGTAAAACGCGCGCTTGTCCACGCCGTCCGCTACGACTGCGTCGCCCAGCTGTCCACGGGTCAGCTGATGCAGAACCAGACGCTTCTCACCGGTATTGATGACCTCGCCGTTATAGAGCGCCGCGAACTTCTCTGTCAGCTGCGCTTCCTTTGCCAGCTTCGCCAGTGCCTCCAGCACCTTTCCGTCCACTGCCTTGGCAGCGTAGTTATATACCATGCCTTCTGCCATGGGTACACTGTATGTTTTGACACGCTCTGCTCCGTTTTCTCCGGACATCACCTCTGCCAGATTTACGCGTTCCGTGTCCTTCAGCTCCTGATAAGCTTTCAGGGTATCCAGATTCTTCCATTCTACCATTATAGATTTTTCCTCCATTTCTGTTATTCCGATACCACAACCTGTATGCAGAATCACCTGATTCACCCGCATTGTACCATATTTATATCTTGCGATCTACCCCTGCAAAAATTTTACACAAATTTTTTTCATTTTTTTTAAATTTTTACTGGACAAACCTGTTCACTTGTGCTATGATATCATTTGTTGACGGCAAGTCGCTAAAACGGCGTGTGGCTCAGCTTGGTAGAGCGCTACGTTCGGGACGTAGAGGTCGCAGGTTCAAATCCTGTCACGCCGACGAATGAAAAGGAATCCTTGGAAAAGGGTTCCTTTTTTGTTATAGAAATAAGAAAGAATGTGCCAATGGCACATTCTCGCGCACTGATTTTCCGGCGCTTCACTCTTTCGTTTTATACCCGTCTCTTCTTTTTCTTTTTCGCCAACGGCCGGAACACGGTCACCCTGCCGATGAAACACACAAGCTGCACCAGTATCACACCGACGGTGATTCCGATGCTGTCGATAGCCACATCCCGTTTCGACGGTCCGCGGCCTGCCACAAAGGACTGGTGATACTCGTCCAGGGCCGCGAAGCCCACACAGAAGCCGCCTGCCAGTAGCAGTAGCCAGATGCCCCGCACGCCGTACACATACAGCGGAAATGACACTGACACCGCCAGCAGAAAATATTCGGTCATATGGGCCAGCTTCCGCACCGGATGTTGGATTTTCTGGATATACTGCGCCTCCTCCTGCGCAGTCCAGTGCAGATCGAACGCCTCATTGGCCGTCTCCACGATGATTTCACTTACCTTGTAGCTCAAATTGCCCGAGGTTGTCCCGTCCTGAGCCGAAAAGCCGTAGATGACGTACATCATGGCCAGGGCCGGAAGGAAGGACAGGGGTTTTAAAATTGCTCTTAAAAATGCTTTTATCATAACGTGGCTATCATAGCACCATTTTCCCGGGCTGTCCAGCGGGGCGGCAGAAGATTAAGGATTCTATAAGATTTCATAAAAAAACCTGTATCTTCAGCGGCTTGGGCGTCCGCCAAAGATACAGGAATCTTTCTTTTTCCCATTTTCTTACAGTATTCCAAAATGAGCCAATGCCTTCGCGATTCCGTCATTCCGAAGATCGTCCGTCACATAATCCGCGAAAGCTTTCAGCTCCTTGCAGCCATTTCCCATGCAGACCCCGATTCCCGCGTAGACAAGCATCTCCCGGTCGTTCTGATTGTCGCCAAAGGCGATGCATTCGCTGTCCCGGATGCCCCATTCCGTCAGTACCTCTGCAGTCGTCCGCATTTTATTGACGCTGGAAAGCATCAGGTCGCTGCTCTCGCCGTCGATCCGGACGCCTACGCAGCGCCCCCGAAAATGGGCATTGAACGCTGCAAGCGCCTCATCGCCACAGCCCAGATTGCCGCCGTCGGGGCAGCGGGTCTTGTGGATATCCGTGACGCCCTTTACGATCATACTGCGGGAGGATTTGGTTTTATGATAGAAGTTTTCAAAAACCGGCTTGTAGATGTACTCATAGACCTTGTCCGGGTATTTCCAGAGAAGTCCGATGTCATGTCCCTTGCAGTAGTCGTAGACCTCTGAAACCAGTTCCGTATCAAAGGTATATTCTTTTACTATTTTCCCTTCCCCGTCGATGACCAGGTGGCCGTTGGCGCACACGATGGCGTCGGGAATCACACCTTCCCGGAGGATCACCACGGCTGTCAGCGGCGGGCGGCCCGTAGCCAGGACCACCCGGACGCCCTTTGCCTGCAGCTTCTTCAGAGCCTCGATGGCGCTTGGGATAAATCTTTTATTCTGTCCGTCATAGAGAGTCTCGTCAATATCAAATACCGCCGCGCGAATCATAGACTCAGCTTCTCGCCGCTGTGATGAACGCCTTGGCGTTATCATAGTCGATGGGGTTAAACAGATAATGATCCTTCTTCAGGGTGGTGCCTACTACAACCATATCGCAGTACTTCAGCATCTCCTTGATGTTATCCGGATTTGCACCGTTGTTGAAGTTGATGGGGATATCCGGATTCAGTGCCTTGCATTTGGCTATCATGGACTCGGAAGGCTTCTCGTCCTTCTTCGGGCCGTTCATAGAATAGCCAGCCACCGGCGTGTCCTTGTAGTAGGTGTTGAACATCTCCTCGGTGCTGCGGGTGTCCAGGCTGCTGCCGTTGTGGGGTTCGAAGCTGCTGTATACGGCCACATCCGCCGCGCCGATGGATTTGGCGTAGCGCCAGATGTCACCCGGGGTCTTGCGGATCTCGCCGTAGTTGCCCACCTGAGAACCAAGGAAGAAACCTCGACAGAAGACAGCTCCCACAGCTTTTGCCACAGAAATGGCAGAATAGGGGTCGTTCATGATACCTACGCCGAAGGGAATGGTCAGCTCCCGGGATACCTCGGTGACGATTCTGGTGTACGCTGCCAGCGCGCCCTCGCCGATATGCTCCACATAGGGGAAATCTGCTTCATTGGCAAATACGGCTCCGTCGAAGCCCAGCTCCATCAGAATGTGGGCCTCCTCCTTCAGGTCCGCCACATGCTGCTCCATGGTATAGGAGGGATCCCAGAGCGGCGTACCCGGCAGGGCCCGCAGGTGCAGGCAGCCGATGATGGGCTTCTCGCATCCGAAACGCTGTTTGTGCTCTTCCATTAAATTTCTTCTCATGATGTCTCGTCCTTTCTGAAAAGCGGGTACCGTGTTCGCGGTACCCGTTGTCTGTGATTGATGATGTATTATGCCAAAATTCCCAACAGTCCGCACAGGATGCCGACTACAAAGAGAATCAGAATAATCTTGACCGGTTTCATTCCCTTATTGACCATCCGGTAGCAGCCTAAGAAGGCCAGCAGCGGAAGGAGCTTCGGAAGAATGGTGTCCAGTACGGTCTGCAGCTCTACGGTCGTCTGTCCGAGAGCGATAACCAGCGGCGTGGAGATGCTGATACTGGAGGCTACCAGGCTTCCCAGAACCATGATACCCAGGACGCCCAGGGCGTCTGTCACTGCGGAAAGCTTGCCGCCCGCCAGAAGCTTTGTAACGGAAGCCTTACCGGATTTATAGCCGGTGAAGTATACGAAATGGCTGAAGCCCAGGGTATATACAGACATCAGTACCACGAAGAGGATGGGGCCGAGGATATTGCCGTTCAGCGCCAGGTCGCAGGCGATACCCAGAAGTACCGTCTTTACTAGGCTCTGGGTTACGGTATCGCCGATGCCTGCCAGAGGTCCCATCAGAGCTGCTTTGATGCTGTTGATACTGCTGTCGCTGATGGCCGCGCCGTTGGCCTTCTCCTCCTCCATACTGGCTACGATACCGGCGATGGAAGCGCCCCAGTTATTCTCGGTGTTGTAATAGTTCATATGGCGTTCCAGGGCTTCTTTCCGCTTCTCCACGTCGTCCGGATAAAGCCGTCTGATAATCGGGCACATGGCGTGTGCAAAGCCGAGTCCCTGCATGATTTCGAAGTTGTAACACTGCTGTCCGAAGGTAACCCAGAGCAGCCAGGATTTTGTCAGATCATTTTTTTCCAGCTTTACACCCATTTTATTCTGCCTCCTTCTTTGATGTATACATGAAGTGCATGATGGCGAAGCCTGCGCCAATCAGAGCCACCGGCATGGTTCCCAGTCCCAGATAAGCAGTCGCTACGAAGCCGAAGATAAAGAACGGGACCATGCTTCCCTTAAACAGCAGGTTCATCAGCATACCAAGTCCGAGAGCCGGCAGGATATGGCCGACACAGGAGAGACCTGTGGAAATCTGCGGCGGGATCACTGCCAGGATGCTGTCCAGGGCAGAGGAACCGAAGTAAATGATAATAAAGCCCGGAATAAAGTAAATCAGAAAGCCCCAGAGAAGCGGAGCAATGGTGTTCATGTAAGCGACGCCCTTTAAGTTGCCTGCTTCCGCGTACTTTCTTGCCTTTGCCACCCAGATGGTATTCAGAGTTTTCTCCACCGGAGAAATCAGGGAACCGAGTACGCCCAGGGTAGCCGCAACCGTGATTCCTACGGATGGATCCGCGCCGGCCAGCATACTTGCCGTTACGCCGATGTAACCGCCCAGGGTTACGTCGCTGGCTACCGTACCTCCGATAACGGTAACGCCGATATAGACCAGCATGATCGTTCCGCCCATTTCCAGACCATAGCTGATATTTCCCATGATGATACCGTTCAGAAGTCCTGCCACCAGCGGGGCTCCCATGCCCAGCGACCATTTGGACCACATCGGCGCGCCGGTCTTACACATCCAGGCCAGAAAGGCCATCAGTATTGCTTGAAATAACAGTAACATAACACTCTACCTCCTATTTTATATTTTTTTCATAATGTCTACCTGAGCGTCCTGGGGAAGCTTCTGGATATAGACATTGATGTTCTTCTCATGGAGTCCGCGGACGATATCCTTCTCGGCGTCGGAGATATACACCTCTTTGGTGATGGCCTTGCGGCCCGGGGCGCTTCCGATATTGCCGATGTCCAGCTCCTCCAGCGGGTATCCGTAGTTCACCAGAAGGCCCGCGTACTTCAGTTCCTTAAATAACAGCATGACGTTATCTTCTGAGGTATCCTCACTGAGCTCCGCAGCCGCGTCCGCCGCGCTCCGCACCTCCACCTTGACGCCCTGGGGGGCGCTCATGGATAAGACCTCCTGCATAAAGCTGTCCTGGACAATCTCGTCGTCCACCAGAATAATTTTCTTAATCCAGTATTTTTTCACCCACGCCGTCATGACCTGTCCGTGAATCAACCGTTCATCTACTCTTGCAAAGCTTGCTTTCTTCATCCTGCTTTTACCTCCTTCAACTGACTCTTCAAATCCACGATACCGCCGCCTCCGGCCTCTATCGCTGTCTTTTTCAATTCCTGAATATCTGCTGTCTCTATGTCTCCCGCAACCGCCAGAAGCATCGGCAGGTTGCAGCCTGTTATAACTTCCATTTTATCCCAGTTGTTCTGGATAATCTGCATACAGGAAAGGAACGGGGTTCCTCCCAGCAAATCTGTGACAACCAAAATGCCTGTGGCCTCATTTTCGCGGACACACGCTTCCAGCTCTTTACGATACTGGCCGATGTCCAGCTGCTCCGGCATATTCTTGAACGCCAGCTGCGGTACCTCGCCATAAATCAGGCTCACGGCATGTACAAATGCCTCCGCCAGATTTCCATGTGTCAGGACCAACACCTTACACCGCATTTTGTTCCCTCCGTTTCTTCGTTGCTTTGATGAAACTTATTCTATATTTGCGCTTCTTTATTGTCAAATTTGACGGGGTTCTATCCGTATCCTCCTAGTGTGTCAGTGTATTTTGACACATTCGCACCTCCCTCTCGCTCCTTTTTGTTGACGTTTTTCCTCTTCTGTGTTAGTATTCTTCTTGTTTCAACACACTTTTTGCATTTTCGAAGTTTTTTCGACACACTATCAAGGAATTTGACACACTTTTTTAAGGAGAAATTTATGATTTCCAGAAAAGACAAGATTTACGACTATGTAAAATTACACACAAAGGAAATGATTGACACACACTCCCTGGAAAACAGCGGTTCCGACGCCCTGTCCATCGCTCTGGATCTGAAGCTGGACCGCACCAATGTGTCCCGGGAGCTGAACACCCTCTGGAAGGAGGGACGGCTCATCAAGCTCCAGGGGCGTCCCACCCTCTATCTGGACTGCGAAGCCCTGAAGACCGAGTATCCCAATCACTATATTCCTCTGACTGTGTCCGCCGGTTCCTCCCTTCTGGATTTTATTCAGAAGCCCCAGAAAACTCAGAAGCGGGAGCTTCCCTTCCATAAGACTGCCCTGGACGCCATCATTGGCAGCGCCGGAAGCCTGAAGAACGAGACCGCCCAGGTGCTGGCCGCTATCTCCTATCCGTCAGGTGGCCTCCCGGTTCTCCTGGTCGGCAGCGCCGGCGTGGGCAAGCGGAAATTCGCAGAATCCCTGTTCCTCTATTCCCAGGAGACCGGCGTTTTCGACGAGAACGCCCGGTTCATCATCATCAACTGCCAGGATTACGCCCACTCCGAGGAGCGGCTGATGCTGCAGCTTCTGGGCCACACAAAAACCAGCGCTCCGGGGGCTCGTTCCGCGAAGGGTCTGCTGGACGCGGCCAACAAGGGCATTGTCTACTTTGATGGTTTACATAAGTTACCATCCAAGTCCATCGATCTGGTCATCGACCTTCTGAAAAATAACGCCTACACCCGGGTGGGAGAAAACCGGCCCCGGCCTCTGGAGGCCGTCATCATGGCTTCGGTCCGCGATAATTTGGACGCGGATTTCATGGACACCCTGCGCTCCAATTTTCCCATCGCTGTGTCCCTGCCTGATTTCTACCGGCGCAGCTCCCAGGAAAAGATTGAGATGATTCTCGACCTGGTCACCCGGGAGGCCTACTCCATCCACAAGAATATCCGGCTGGATAAATCGGTGCTGACCGCCTTCGCGCTGCCCCATTATCCCAGAAATGAATCCCAGCTCCGCAGCGAGATTCAGTCTGCCTGCTCCAAAGCCTTTGTGGAACCGAAGAATCAGGACGCCTGCTTCCTCACCATTACCTTTGACCATCTCTCGGACTTCGTACTGTCCGCTGCCAATACCTGTCCGGATGATAATCACGCCTTCATCCGGACCCTGGCATTGTACAAAAACAACTCCATTATCTGCGAATCCAACGGCCACTGTGACGCCCTGGACTTCTATAAGGAGCTGCCGCTGTCCTCGGACGAGTCCACCTCTGATGGAGCCGCCGGATCCGATTCCCCCTCGGCAGACGCCCGGCCCTCCCTCCTGATCGTATGCCACGGACACGCCACAGCCTCCGATATGCAGGCCTACACAGCCGCCCAGGCCGCCCAGGCCCATGTGCTGACTGCCGCCATCGATTACACCGGTGAGGCTTCTTTAAACAGCCTTCTACTGCAGATCTGCGACGCGGCCCGCCGTCTGAACCGCGGCGCCGGCGTCTTAATTCTGGCGGATATGGAGCCTATCACGGGGCTGGAAGCTTCGGTGCAGCGCCGTCTGGAAATTCCCTGCCGGATTCTGCCCTCGGTGACCCTGGCCTTTCTGATGGACTGCATCGATAAGTGCGCTTCCGGCCTGAGCCTCGACCAGTTTGCTTCCCCCGGCGTCGCGTCCCTGCCTCCCCGGAAGGAACTCTCCCAGGAGGAATTCATCAATCATCTGGTCAATGACATTCTCTCCCGGACGTTACTTTATGTAAACCCGAAGAAAGCCACCGACGTGCTGCTCTACTCCCTGAACACCATTCTCGATCAGCTGGGCATGCAATATTCTCAGGAAATCGCCGTGAAATATCTCTCCCACGGCGTCCATATGCTGGAGCGCATCATCAAAAATGTGCCGCTGCCCTATTATCAGCTCAGGCAGTTCACCAACACCAACCACCAGCTCATGGACACCATCGCCCAGAGTCTGAACGTGGCCTCCGATACCTTTGGCGTCTCTATTCCCTCCAGCGAGATTGCCTATCTGGCGGAAATCTTTCTGGCGGAGCGCCCTTAGGCCTCCCGCACCGCGTCCTTCATGGACTTCACGTACTCTCTGACCTTCGGCACACACTCCGCGCCGTAGGCTGCGCAGAGCTTCACGATGGCGGATCCTACGATGGCCCCGTCAGACTGGGAGGCCATCTTCTTCGCCTGCTCCGGAGTGGAGATACCAAAGCCCACTGCGCAGGGAATGTCCTTCGCCTCTTTCACCAGCTTCACCATGGCTCCAATGTCCGTGGTGATCTCGGTCCGGGTTCCGGTGACGCCCAGGGACGATACGCAGTAGACGAAGCCGTTTGCCTCCTTTGCGATCAGTTTGATACGCTCATGGGATGTTGGAGCAATCAGGGAAATCAGGTCGAGACCGTATTTCCGGCAAGGGCTGTCAAATTCTTCCTTTTCCTCAAAGGGCACATCCGGGAGAATCAGGCCGTTCATGCCGATGGCCGCTGCCTTTCGAATAAAGTCTTCGGTGCCTTTTCCGTAGGAAAATACCACATTGGCGTAGGTCATGAATACCATAGGGATGTCGGTTTTCTGCCGGATCCGCTCCACCATAGTGAAGATCCTGTCGGTGGTCACACCGCCTGCCAAAGCCCGCATGTTGGCCGCCTGGATGACCGGTCCTTCTGCGGTCGGGTCTGAGAACGGGATACCCAGCTCGATTAAGTCCGCGCCCGCCTCCTCGCAGGCGTAGACCAGCTGCTCCGTTACCTCCAGCGACGGGTCGCCGCAGGTGATGAACGGAATAAATGCTTTTCCATTTGCAAATGCGTCTCTTACTTTCTTACTCATGAAGATCCTCCCCTCTGTAACGGGCAATGGCTGCGCAGTCCTTGTCGCCCCGTCCGGAAATCGTTACCACTATAATCTGATCCCTACGCATGGTCGGCGCCAGCTTTCTCGCATAAGCCACCGCATGGGCGCTCTCGATGGCCGGGATAATACCCTCGGTCCGGGACAGATATTCGAAGGCGTCCACGGCCTCATCGTCGGTCACCGGCACGTACTGAGCCCGGCCAATATCGTAGAGGTGCGCGTGCTCCGGCCCCACGCCCAGATAATCCAGCCCCGCGGAAATGGAGTACACCGGCGCGATCTGTCCGTATTCATCCTGGCAGAAATAAGATTTCATGCCGTGGAAGATCCCTAAGCGTCCGGTGGCGATGGTGGCCGTTGTCTCCGCCGTGTTCACGCCCCGTCCTGCCGCCTCGCAGCCGATCAGCTGTACTTCCGGGTTCTCGATGAAGTGATAGAAGCTTCCGATGGCATTGGAGCCGCCGCCCACGCAAGCCAGCACCGCATCCGGCAGCCGTCCCTCTTTTTCCATCAGCTGCTGCTTGGTCTCTTTGGAAATAACTGCCTGGAAATCTCTTACCATCATCGGAAACGGGTGCGGTCCCATGACGGAACCCAGCACATAATGGGTATCCGCGATCCGGTTTGTCCATTCCCGCATGGTCTCGGACACCGCGTCCTTCAGGGTGGCTGTTCCACTGGTCACTGCGTGAACCTTCGCGCCCAGGAGCCGCATCCGGTATACGTTCAGCGCCTGCCGCTCCGTATCCTCTTTTCCCATGAAAATCTCACATTCCATGTCCATCAGCGCCGCCGCGGTGGCAGTGGCTACGCCGTGCTGGCCTGCGCCGGTCTCGGCGATGACACGGGTCTTGCCCATCTTTTTCGCCAGCAGCACCTGACCCAGCACATTGTTGATCTTGTGGGCTCCGGTGTGGTTCAGATCCTCACGCTTCAGATAAATCTTCGCGCCTCCCAGATCCTTCGTCATGCGCTCCGCGTAGTAAAGTCTGGAGGGCCGTCCCGCGTAATCGTTCAGAAGCTCTGTGAGCTCCCGGTTGAACTCCGGGTCGTCCTTGTAATGGTTGTAGGCCTCTTCCAGCTCAATCACTGCGTTCATCAGTGTTTCCGGAATGTACTGGCCGCCGTGGATTCCAAATCTTCCTTTTGACATTGTATTCTCCTCTTTCCTTTGCTGTATTTTACTTATTTTTCTTATTTCGCTGTTTTATACTGCCAGACGCAGCTGCTCAAGCGTCCCGCCGTTTAACTGCCGCAGGGCCTCGCCCTTATCGTGGCTTCGCATCAGGGTCTCGCCTATGAGCACCGCGTCCACATCATTTTCGTAGAGAACCCGGATATCCTCGAATCCTTTGATGCCGCTCTCGGAGATAAATACCACATCCCGGGGAGCCATGTTCCGAAGCCGGATACTGTTCTGCATATTCACCTCGAAGGTTCTTAAATCCCGATTGTTCACGCCTACGATCCGCGCGCCCGCGTTCAGGGCCATCTCCACCTCCCGCTCATCGTGGGCCTCCACCAGGGCGTCCAGTCCCAGCTCCTCTGCTATCTGCCGGTATTCCCGCACCTGCGCTTCCTCCAGGATGGCACAGATGAGAAGCACCGCCGACGCGCCCAGCTCCTTCGCCTGGTAAATCATGTATTCGTCCACGGTGAAGTCCTTCCGGAGAATCGGGATGGATACGTTCTGTACGACCTCCTGAAGATACCGGTCCGCCCCCTGAAAATAATAGGGCTCCGTCAGACAGAAGATGGCCGACGCGCCTGCCGCCTCGTACTCCCGGGCGAGCTCCACATAGGGGTAATCCGGGGCAATCAGGCCTTTGGACGGCGATGCTTTTTTCAGCTCGCAGATGTAAGACATACCCGGCGCGGCCAACGCCCCGTAGAAGGAGGGGGCTTGTCTTTCCTGCTCCCGGATTCTGTATTTCAGATCCAGAAGGCTCTGCTTTCTTTTTTCCTCCTGAATTCGTTCCCTGGTTCTTCCTGCGATTTCGTCTAAAATATTCATATTGCTTTCCCTCCAATAAGAGAATCCTGCTGCGCAGGATTCTCTGCCGCAGTGCGATGATTTTTTTATGCAATAGGGAATTCCATCCGAATTTCCTATTGCATAAAAAAAATCCCTGACAGACTTTTACATCTGTCAGGGACGAGTTCTACAAAAATATATGCTACCCGCGGTACCACCCTGCTTCACGGAACGACCCGTGCTCTTGCGGAATACCTTCATATTCCCGGCAACTGACGTATGCCTTACGTCGCAGAATACTTGGTTTACATAACATAATCCTTTGACTGCGCCCTCAGCGGTCCATTTGATATCCTGCATCTCGATCCGGCTCCCACCTCCCCGGACTCTCTGGGCGCGCATGAACATCGTTATCTCCGCTTCAACGGTTTAGTTCATTAAATTTTTTATTAACTTACCACGATAGTAGGGATTTGTCAACCCATTTCTTTAATTTTCTCCGGTATGGCTCATGACTGCTGCGGAATAGGGTGGCATATAGATCTCAATCGCTCCGTCACTGACCAGATAATGGGCTTTTTCCAGATTGAACTCCTCTTCCATAGACAATACCTGGCGCTCAAACAGCTCGCCGTCCGGAATCTCAAGCTGCCAGACCGGAATCGTCATGCGCTCGGCCTCCTCTGTATTATTAATGATGGTCAGCACATGGTTGTCGCCCAGAAATCTGCCGAAAGCGAAATGTCCGCCTTTGGCGTACACCGGGATACCGCTGCCCCGACGACAGGCCGGATTCTCCTTGCGGACGCGGATCAGTTCTTTGTGGTATCGGATCAGATCCTGATCCTCATGGCCCCAGGGATAGGTTCTTCGGCTGTCGGGATCGGTGAATCCGCAGACGCCGGCCTCGTCTCCATAGTAAATGGTCGGCGCGCCGTGCCAGGTCATCATCATGGCCACCGCCTCCCGGAAGACCGCCTTGGAGACGCCTTCCTCGGCCGCCTTGCTGCCCAGTTCATTCACGCGGCCCACCTTATGGTTGGTGCGAGTCAGAAAACGGGAATGGTCGTGGTTGGAAAGCTGGTTCATGGCAATCAGGAAGGACTGGCCTGTAAAGGCGCAGGATTTTTCCCGCAGGGTATCGATAAAGACATTCACATTGTTCATCAGATCCGGCTCCCTGCTGTCGCTGTGCTTCTCCATGCCGGTCAGATACCAGGTGATGGGCTCCATGAAGGTGTCGTAATTCATGATGGAATCCCACTCGCCGCCCTTCAGCCAGCTGGTGGCGTCGCCGTAATGCTCCGCGTAGATGACGGCGTTTGGGTTGGCCTCTTTTACATTTTTCCGGAAATCCTGCCAGAACTTGTGATTGAAATCAGCGGACAGGCCCAGATCGGCCGCCACGTCCAGACGCCAGCCGTCCACGTTATAAGGCGGAGAAACCCATTTCCGGGCAATGCCCATGATATAATCGTAAAGCTCCTGAGAGGTCTCATAGCTCAGCTTCGGCAGGGTGTCATGGCCCCACCATCCGTCGTAATAGGGATTGTACGGCCACTCATGGGTATTATTAAACTTGAAGAAATTCCGATATGGGCTGTCCTCAGAGACGTAGGCGCCCTTTTCATAGTCGCCATCGCCCTCGTAGATGCACTCCCGATCCAGCCATTTATTGAAGGAGCCGCAGTGATTGAAGACACCGTCCAGCAGCACACGTATGCCGCGCTTGTGCACCTCCTCCACGAAATGGATGAAGAATTCGTTGCTGGCCTCCAGATTTTCCTTGCTGACCACGCGCTTAATGTACTTCGTTGCCTTGGTGTTATCCAGCTCGCCTGGCGGAAGCAAGTCGCCGCCATCCTCCTTGATCACGGTATAGTGGGGATCGATATAGTCGTAATCCTGACAATCGTACTTGTGATTGGACGGGGACACGAAAATCGGGTTCATGTAAATGACCTCCACGCCCAGATCCTGCAGATAGTCCAGCTTATCCAGAATTCCCTGCAGATCGCCGCCGTAGAACCGACGCACATCCATACCCTCGGGCGGGGCGCTCCAGTCCTTCACCTGCTCCACCTGCTTATGGATGTAACTATATTCTCCGGTCAGTACATCGTTGGTGGAATCGCCGTTGCAGAAGCGATCCACGTAGATCTGATACATGACCGCGCCCTTGGCCCAGTCTGGCGTAGCGAAGCCCGGAATGATACGAAAGGCATAACAGTCCTGCAGATTGTCCGTGACACTCAGCTTATTATAAAAAAGCCGCTCCTCATTGGAACGGATTTCAAAATAATAATAGATGGTATCAGTTCCTACTTTGGTCTCGATTTCGTAATAGTCAAAGCGGCCTGCGGAACAGACCTTCGTCATCGGATTCCGTTCCTTTCCGCTGATAAAATATACACTTTCCACATTATCTTTCGCCGTTCGAAAGCGCAGCTTTACCCGATCGCCTGCCTTCGGCTCCAGCGGAATCCGAAAGCCCTCCGACTCTTCCACGAAAAGCGCCTGTCGGTTAATCTTTCCCATAATTCTCTCTCTTTCTGTCACAGCCGCTCTCCCGCGGCCGATTCCCGATTATCATTTTATAATACCGGTTCTTTCATTTCAACATTTGTTTATTCCGTAACAATCTTTACCCACGTCACTGTTTTTGTCCTATATATTCCGTCTCTGCCGGTTTCACGGATGTTTTTACATAAAGTGAAACAGACAGCTCGCGCTGTCTGTTTCAGGAGAAGGTATTTCTTTTTACTTATGGGGTGTAGCAAAAACTATATAATGTATTGGGGGTTTTACGAGTATTATTATAACATAAAGTCGCGATAAGTGTGCACAAACTTCACAAAAATCATTATCTGTTTTTGTGAAATATTCACAATGCCATTCCGTCATAATGACGGAAATATAAATTCGAAACGAATCGAAAAAGGGATCCCACCAACCAGCGGAATCCCTAAATGCTTACTCTTATACAGCCGGTACGGCCTCTTCCTTTTCAAACAATGCCTCGAACTCTTCTCTGGAAATCTTCTCTTTCTCCAGAAGCAGGGCTGCCGCTGCGTCCAGGACGTCGCGGTGGTCCAGGATGATGGCTTTGGCCTTGTCGTAACACTCGTCTACGATACGTTTGACCTCGGAATCGATCTTGCTTGCCACGTTCTCGCCGTAGCCCTTGGTGTGGCCGTAGTCGCGGCCCAGGAATACTTCTTCGTCGGAATCGTAGCTGACCAGGCCCAGCTCGTCGGACATGCCGTACTTGGTGACCATGGCGCGGGCCACACGGGTAGCCTGCTTGATATCCTGGGAAGCGCCGGTGGTGATATCGTCAAAAATCAGCTCCTCGGCGATACGTCCGCCTAAGGATACCTCGATATCCTGCAGCATCTTGCCCTTGGTATTGAACATCTCATCCTTCTCAGGCAGCGGCATGGTGTAACCAGCCGCACCGACACCCGTGGGGATGATCGATACGCTGTATACAGGTCCCACATCCGGCAGCACATGGAACAGGATCGCGTGCCCTGCCTCGTGGTACGCGGTGATGCGCTTCTCCTTCTCAGAGACGATACGGCTCTTCTTCTCCGCACCGATACCCACCTTCACGAAGGACTTGCGGATATCTGCCTGAGTGATATAAGGACGGTTGTCCCTGGCTGCCAGGATGGCCGCCTCGTTCATCAGGTTCTCCAGATCCGCTCCGGTCATGCCTGCGGTGGTCTGGGCTATCTGCTTTAAGTCTACATCTTCTGCCAGCGGCTTATTTTTCGCATGAACCTGTAAGATCTCTTCTCTGCCGCGTACATCCGGTCTGCCCACCATAATCTTCCGATCGAAACGGCCCGGACGTAAGATAGCCGGATCCAGGATATCCACACGGTTTGTCGCCGCCATGACGATGATGCCCTCGTTCACGCCGAAGCCATCCATTTCTACCAGTAACTGGTTCAGGGTCTGCTCGCGCTCGTCGTGGCCGCCGCCCATACCGCTGCCACGGCGTCTCGCCACCGCGTCAATCTCATCGATAAACACGATGCAGGGACTGTTCTTCTTGGCGTCCGCGAACAGGTCGCGCACACGGGAAGCTCCTACGCCGACGAACATCTCTACAAAATCCGAACCGGAGATACTGAAGAACGGCACGCCCGCCTCGCCTGCTACAGCCTTGGCCAGCAGCGTCTTACCGGTTCCGGGAGGGCCCTCCAGCAGCACGCCCTTGGGAATGCGGGCTCCCACCTGGGTGTATTTCTGGGGCAGCTTCAGGAAATCCACGATCTCGCGAAGCTCTTCTTTTTCTTCCTGCAGGCCTGCCACATTTTTAAATGTGGTGTTAATCTGCTCCTGGGTAGTCATGCGGGCCCGGCTTCTGCCGAAGTCCATCATCTTGCCGCCACCGCCGCCGTTGGCCTGACGGTTCATCAGAATCATCATCACGACCACGGCTACCACGGCCGCCAGAAGGGGCGCGCCCAGGGACGCCATCCAGTTATTGGTGCTCACCGCAGCGAAGGCTACCGCCACGTCCCTGGACTCCAGAAGCTCTCTGGCCTCGGTGGTGTCCGCCACATTCACATCCTGACGGCTGCCGTCCTTCATGGTCAGGCGCACCGTACCGGTGGGGGTGGCTTCGGACTGGCTGATCACGGCGGATACTACCTCGCCATTCTCCACGGCAGTCTCAAACTGCTGATAAGTATACAGATTTTCCATGTCCATCCGTCTTACGTAGGTGCTGAATAGATAGATCAGCAGCGCCAGAAAAACCAGATAGGCTCCGGAAATCCGAAATTGTCTGTTGTTCAAAATGGTTCCTCCTTATATCCGTACGTTCAGCAGCGCCATTCGCAAAACCGTTAATCCACAAACTCTAACACTCCGATATACGGCAGATTCCGGTACTTCTGATCGTAGTCCAGGCCATAGCCTACCACGAACTCATCCGGAATGGTAAATCCGGTATATTCCACATCCACGTCTACCACTCTGCGATCCGGCTTGTCAAGCAGGGTGCACAGGGTCATGGTTTTCGGATTCCGCTGTCCCAAAAGCTTTACCAGGTGGCTTAAGGTCCGTCCGGAATCAATGATATCCTCCACGATAATCACATTCTTCCCCTGCAGCGGTTCGTCCAGATCCTTGCTCAGACGTACCACGCCGCTGGACTTGGTCTCCGCGCCGTAGCTGGATACCTGCATAAAATCGATGGTCACCGGCACGGTGATTCTCTTGGCCAGCTCGCATACGAAGAATACGCTGCCCTTCAGAATACAGATCAGGTGAACCTCCTCGCCTGCAAACTTCTCGCTGATCTTCTGTCCCAGCTCTTTGATCTTCGCGTCTACTTCCTCTTCGGGAATCATAACTCTGATTTTCTCAGCCATGTTCATTTCCTCCGCTTATCTGTACTTTTAAAATGTTCCTGGTGTCCTCCGTGACCTTATACGCCTCACTGATACGATACCCCGGAATCCACACAATATGCGATTCGTCCGCCAGCAGCCGTAACTCGTCCCGGTCCGCCGCCGGCACCTTTTCATCAATCAGATACGCCTTCAGCTTTTTGCGTCCATGCGCCCGGTTAATCTCCAGATAATCCCCGGGTTTCCGCCCCCGGATCTCCAGACATTTTTTTATTTTATCATAGTCGAACCATTTCGTATATGTTTTTTGGGGAATAATTTCAATTTTTTCCGCTGCCAACAGGGTAAATTCCCATATCTGCCCCCGAATCCGGACGCTGCCCGGAATCTCCGGGCAGATCGATGCAGGGCTGCCCTGCTGCCGCGTCGACTTCCCGCCGCGGCTGATCCGAACGCCCTCGTATTCCCGTCTGGCGCTGCGGCCATTTGGCAGGTCGATCCGGCTGCCGGTCTGCTTCTCCATGAGTTCCCGGATCTGCTCGATGTGAACCCGCTCCACGTCCTTGAGACCGCCAAGCTCCGCCATACATCGCCGGAGCACTCTGCCCCCGATTAGCGTCTCCTCCCTGGAAAATGCGTTTGCAAAGACAAAGCGGGCGTCCTCCTCCTCCCGTACCGCAAGCCGGTAGGCCGCATCCGTCTTCCGCTCCAGATACTGCTCCACTTCGCCCAGCTCCGCGGCTGCCTCGGCCACATGCCGGACCGCCTTCACGTTGATCTGCTCCCGGGCCGTCTTCAGGATATCGCCCCGGATCCGGTTCCGTGTGTAGTCCATGGTCAGATTCGTACTGTCCGTCCGCCAGGCGATGCCCCGTTCGGTAAGCCAGGCCTCGATCTCCTCCCGCTCCACGCAGAGCAATGGCCGGATAATGTTATCCCGCACCGGACTCATGCCGGAGAGGCCCTTAAGGCCGCTTCCCCGAAAGAGCTGGAATAGCACAGTCTCTGCCTGATCCCCCGCGTGATGGGCCACCGCAATCCGCGCGCCGCTTAAGATCCTTGCTTCCTCCGCGAAGGCCTCATACCGGCAGAGCCGCCCCGCCTCCTCCAGGGTCAGGTGCTCCCGGGCTGCCCTCTCCTTTACGTCAAAGGAAACGGTCCGCAGCGGAATCGTAAGCCGTCCGCAGAGCTCCCGCACATAGGCTTCGTCTCCGTCAGCCTCCGCGCCCCGCAGGCAGTGATTGACATGCACCGCAAAGAGCGACGCGCCCTTTTCCCGGCAGAGTTCGTGCAGCAGGAAAAGCAGGCACACGGAATCCGCTCCTCCCGATATGCCCGCCACGATCCTGTCTCCCGGACGAATCATCTGATATTTTTCTGTAAATGCACGCACGCGATCCAGCATTTTCCAGTTTTCCTTTCGTAGTTTTTCCATTACTTTTAGTATACCATATCTCTTTAATACTTTACCAGCCCCATCACCAGCACCGTCATATCGTCCGCGGGCTCCTTCTCCCGGTACTGGCGCACCCGGGCCAGAATGTAGGCGGCCAGCTCGGACGGATTTCCCGTATCATGCTCCAGGATGATGTCCTTCATCAGCTTCTCCTGATGGGCCGCAGGCAGGGCATCCAGCACCCCGTCTGTCACCATGATAACCATGTCGCCGTCGTAGAGCTTTCTGCTGGTGCAGTCCGGCTCCAGCTTGTGGAAGACGCCTGCGGGCAGGCTGGTGGAAGAGATGGTCTCCACCCAGTTTTCCCGCCGGATGAAGGTGGTGGACGCGCCCACCTTCAGAAATTCGCAGATGCCGGTATACAGATCCAGCGAGCTGATATCGATGGTGGAAAATACCTGGGCGTCCGACCTCACAATCAGGGCTGAATTGATCATCCGCACCGCCGTCTCCTTGGAGAAACCTGCCTCCAGAAACTGCTCCAGCAGGTCAATGACCATCTCACTGTCCCGGTAGGCCGCCATGCCGGACCCCATACCGTCCGACAGCGCCCCGATAAACTGCCCTTCCCGGCACCGGTGCAGGGAAAAATTGTCCCCGGAGATGGTTTCTTTGCTCTTGACCGCCTTCTCCACGCTGTAAAGCACCTGAAAATTCGTCCGCTCCACGAACAGCACCGTCGCCTTCTCGCTTCCCACAAAGGCCCGGCTGTCCTTGCCCGGCATCATGGCCTTCTTCATCAGCCTGGACAGAGCCTCCGCAATGTCCTTCGTGGCCACGCATTTGCGGTGACGGGTGCTGATGGTCAGATAAACCTCCTGCCGCCGGTGTTCCTCCTGGTAGACCATCACCGAATGGACACTGAGCCCCATACTCCGCAGCTTTTTCGCCAGCCGCTGCTCCAAATCCTCGTCGGGCTGTGTGTCCCAGGCGTATTCCACCGTATCAGTCATAATCCGCGCCATTTCATTAAGCTGTACCGCCACCGCCGCACGGTTTTCCTCCAGTCTCGTATTCCAGAGCAGCTTCATTTTCTCCGTCTTATCCAGCCGTTCCTCCTCCGGGACGGCCTCCGCCATCCGGCCTGGCGTGCCTGCGAAGCTTACCGCCAGGTTGTGAAAGGCCTCCCTGTATTCCGTAAGCCGCTGTTGTACCGGATGGGACTGCTCCTCCCGCTCCGTGGGAAGGGGTTTCAAAATCCACACCAGAATCCCGCCGCAGATCACGGTAAGAGAACATACCAAAAGTCCCTGGGCCGCTCCCAGAAGGATGGCGTAATCCCGATCCATCTGAAACATTCCTACGCCAATCTGCATCGCTGCCACGCAGCTGCCCGCCACGATTCCGTAGAGCCAGCCGTAATTTTCCTCTCGTTTCACGTTCTTGTTCCTCCTCGTCTTCCGTGTGTGTCTGTGTGATTGGGAATTATAGAGGACGGAAACGGATTATTTTGTCAAATGGGGGCGGGTGATTTCAGAAGTTTTCGGCAAAAGGGGACATAGAACGCTCTTTAAGAACCTGCCGGAAACTGAAAAGGCTGTCCGAACCCTTTCGGGTCCCGGACAGTCTCCGTGTTCATACATTATGTAAACCTGTTACTCTTTGGCCTTGAACAGAATCTCGTCGGGATAGACGAGTCCCAGCCGTTCCTTGGCCACCTCTTCCACATACTTCTTAGTCTGGACGTATTTGCCCAGCTCCTCGATATCCTTCGAACGCTGCTCTTCCTCTGCAATCTGGGCCATCAGCTGCTCTTCCTGCTTCTGGTAGGCCCCGTTCTTCTGCTGGAGCCGATGCTTCGCATAAAAACCCGTTACCAGCAGACACATCACAGTCAGTATGATTAGCCGATATCCCATGCGTTTTCTTCGGTTCATCCCGCGCCGGGTTTTTGTCGCCATAGCTCCTTTCGCCTCACTTTCGTTCTGAAACTGCTTTTAAAACGGCTTTCTTCTGCCGTTTCCCATCAAATCCACCTATTTGTGGGTACATTTATTTTATTATAGTCTTTTTTATTTATTTATGCAATTTTTTTCTGAGATTTCGGCATAAATTTCGGCATATTTTCGCAACCCGGAGGTAAAGAAGCATGCCCAGCACCACGGCCGTAACGGCGAAACCCCGGACGGCTCCGCTGTTCTCCCGGTACAGCATCCGGAAAATCAAGAATCCGCAGGTCAGCCAGTAGGCCAGATCCTCCAGCGCCATCCAGACCGTCCCATGGGATATCAGCCGCCGGAACACCTTCAGGCCCTCATAGGAGAAGGCCAGTGCCGCGCCATAGAGGAGGGCTTTTCCGAAAAACTGCAGTTCAAACATGATTCCCCCGCCCATAGGCTATTTGAACAGGCGGCCCAGCAGCGACGCGCCCGCCTTATGAAAATCCGTGACCTCTGAGTAGGCCATACTGTCTATCCGTCCCTCGATATCTACCTCTCCCTTCTCCAGGGTCAGACGGTTCACATGGAGATCGGCGCCTTTGATGGTCAGCATGCCCTGCTCCGTCTCCAG
Organism: Laedolimicola ammoniilytica; assembly: GCF_025567165.1. NCBI lineage: Bacteria > Bacillati > Bacillota > Clostridia > Lachnospirales > Lachnospiraceae > Laedolimicola > Laedolimicola ammoniilytica. The sequence continues at coordinate 188,726 of NZ_JAOQKC010000001.1, read as the reverse complement.
CAGGATTTCCGCGATATCAAAAGAAATCACGTCAGTGACGCCGCTGATGGTACCCGTCCGCCGGTTGCTTAAGAGCAGCTTGTGGGCTTTTGCGTACTGCTTTTCTTCCAAAAAAAGACCTCCCCATACACTTACTAGTTTACAACTAAATGTATGAAAAGGTCTTTCTCATTATTCCTGTTTTTAAAGATAACGGTAGAGCTCCTTGGCGTCATCCTTGCGGACGGTCTCCTGGACGTCCAGGACTTCCACCTTCACGGACTTACTGCCAAACTGAATCTCTATCACGTCGCCCGCCTTCACGTTCACAGACGCCTTGGCCACCTTGTCGTTGACCAGCACGCGTCCTGCGTCGCAGGCTTCATTGGCTACGGTTCTCCGCTTTATCAGACGGGAAATCTTTAAATATTTATCAAGACGCATAGATTAGTTCAGAGCATCCTTCAGTGCTTTTCCAGCCTTAAACTTCGGGGACTTGGACGCTGCGATCTGCATAGCCTCGCCAGTCTGCGGATTTCTTCCCTCTCTTGCTGCTCTCTCAGATACCTCGAAGGTTCCGAATCCAACCAGCTGGATCTTCTCGCCCTTCTTCAGCTCTTCTGCAACTACATCTGTGAAAGCCTTCAGAGCCTTCTCTGCGTCCTTCTTGGATAACTCAGTCTTCTCTGCGATAGCAGCAACTAATTCCATTCTGTTCATCTGGTAATTCCTCCTAAATAATACTACTACTCTTTTTGTCGACGATATGTCTGTGTGTGCGTTCTTCCATATCTTCTTTCCTATTTATACCCGTTTCTCATTTATTTGTCAAGGTATTTCGGGTTTTGTTACTCAAATATGGGAGCGATCGCTGCTGCCAGCGCATCCTTCTGGACCTGGGCTTCAGCCAGATCCTTTCCGAGTGTAGTAAAGTAGGTCTTGATCTTCGGCTCGGTTCCGGACGGGCGGACGATGACTTCTGCGCCGCCTTCCAGCTTGTACACCAGTACATTGGCTGCCGGGAGACCTGTCTCCTCGGGCTTCTTATAATCTGTTACCTTTACCACCGCGTAATCGCCGATCTTCGCGGGCGGGTTCTGGCGAAGGCCGTCCATGATGCCGGCCATCTTGTCCATACCGGACAGTCCCGGGAACTCGAAGCTGTCTACCTTGTTCAGGTAACGGCCATATTTCTCATAGATCTCTTCCAGACGCTGCTTGATGGAGGAACCGATGCTCCGGTAGTAAGCCGCCATCTCACAGATGAGCATGGAACCGATGATGGCGTCCTTATCACGCACATAGGGGCCTGCCAGATATCCGTAGCTCTCTTCGAAGCCGAAGATAAAGCGGTCTGCCTCACCTGCTGCTTCCAGCTTCGCGATCTGGTCGCCAATCCATTTGAAGCCGGTCAGAACGCTACGGAGCTCCACGCCGTAGTTCTTCGCCACCGCGTCTGCCAGCGGAGTGGATACGATGGACTTCACAGCCACCGGATTCTTCGGCATAGTGCCCTTCTCAATGCGGCCTGCGCAGATATAGTCCAGAAGCAGAACGCCCATCTCATTACCGGATACCAGCTCATAGCTGCCGTCCGGGCACTTCATGGCGATACCCACACGGTCTGCGTCCGGGTCGGTAGCCAGCATCAGGTCTGCTCCGGTCTTCTCCGCCAGCTCCAGTCCCAGACGGAGAGCCTCGAAGATCTCCGGATTCGGGTACGGGCAGGTGGGGAAGTGACCGTCCGGATACTGCTGCTCCGGTACGATGGTCACATCGGTGATGCCGATATCCTTCAGCACACGGGTTACCGGAACCAGGCCGGAACCGTTCAGCGGGGAATATACCAGCTTCAGGCCGGATGCAGCGCAGATACCCGGACGCACGCTGCGAGCCTCGATGGCCTGATACAGGGCTTCTTTACAGTCGTCGCCTACGTATTCGATGAGGCCTTCTTTGATACCTGCCTCGAAATCCATGACCTTCGCGCCGGTCAGGATGTCAGTCTTCTGGATCTCGGCATATACGATATCCGCCGCCTCATCCGTCATCTGGCAGCCGTCCGGGCCGTAGGCCTTGTAGCCGTTGTATTTCGCCGGGTTATGGGACGCGGTCACCATGATACCCGCATTGGCCTGATAATAACGGGTTGCGAAGCTAAGAGCCGGAACCGGCATCAGGGCGTCGTAAATGCGAACCTTGATTCCATTGGCTGCCAGCACGCTGGCTGCTGTCTTCGCGAACACGTCGCTGTTGATACGGCTGTCATAGCTGATGGCCACAAGCTGGCTGCCGCCCTGGGTCTTTACCCAGTTGGCCAGACCCTGGGTCGCCTGACGGACCACATAGATATTCATACGGTTGGAACCTGCTCCCAGCACACCACGCAGGCCTGCGGTACCAAATTTCAGGGCTACCGCAAAACGGTCCTTAATCTCATCGTCCTTTCCCGCGATGCCTTTCAGCTCCTCAGTCAGAGCCGGATCCTCCAGTTCCGTGTCCATCCAACGCTTATAATCGTCCAAATACATAACTGATACCTCACTTCTATCATTATATTTCAGCCTGAAGCACTCGCTACTGAAGGTGTAAGAAAGTGATTCAGGTCTGCAAAATCCCATCGGCGAAGCCGATTTTAAATGGATTTTGCAACGTAACTGCAAAGGGACTGAACAGTTACGTTATCTGTGTCTAATTTTAGAATATTTGTACAGGAAAGTCAATGTATTCGGGCATATTTTACAGCATATTTACGGTATCAATACGTCTTTTACCATTTTCTTCCTGCGCTCATTCTGGGTCAGGAATACCTGCAGCTTCTCAGCGCTCTTCTCCGGTACCCAGGCCTTATTCGTATGGTAATAATGATGGGCCAGCTTCCAGGCTTTCTCAGGGTAATAAAGGTTCGCAGCCAGGTAGGCCCGCTCCTCCCCGGACAGGGGAAGCTCCCGCTCGTAGGCGGTCAGCATCCGCCCTGCCAAGGATCCGTTCCAGTTGTGTTTCTCCATGATTTTCCGCAGGAACAGGCAGAGGTCATTTACCTGCACATTGATTTCAAAATGGCCGAAGTTCACCAGGGCCGTCTCCTGCCGGTGAAACATGATATTATGATGGACATACTCGCCGTGGCAGAGGTGTTCGCCCTCCACAGCCTGCCGGTAGAGCGCCTCACTCCCGGAAGCCTTCAGAAGATCCAGGGCCTCCGCTCCATTCTGGAAAATGGTTTCGGCGCATTGCAGATACAGCAGCTCGAAATCACCCTTTTTCTGCCGCGTCCGGATAAAATTCCGGGTCCGCTTCATTTCCCGGTTATGCTTTTCTAACTCTTCTGTCCGATCCGCGCCCAGAATCCAGCGGCGCTCCGCCCCTTCCGTGTGCAGAACGTCCCGAAGCTCCCGGTGGACCCGGGCCAGGAGACGCATACTCCGCAGCAGCTCCTCCTCATTCTTCGGGTCACATTCCCGGCCCGGCGGCCAGTCCTTGACGACGTAGGGCGTCTCGTAGTCGCCGATGGTAATGAGCTCTCCCTCCCGGCTTACCTGCACCCTGTCTACGGCGCAGACGCCCCGTTCCGTAAGTGTCCCAAGCACCCGCTGCTCCAGGGGAAGCTTTGCGCGCGAGCCTGCAAATTCTTTTATCATTTTTAAGCCGTCTTTTGTCTCCAACATAATTCCGCCCCGGCCGCCGTAGCTTTTCAGGACCTCCAGATCATACTGCTCCAGGATTTGCAGCGCTTTTTCGTTCACAAAAATCCCCCCGTTCCTTTCAAATCTATGAGGAAACGAGGGGTAATATTCTTTCTAAGAGATATTCTTTTGTGTTGTATTCCGGGTGCTCGATGACCGCCTCCAGCATCCGGTTCAGAATGATTCCAAGGCCCGGACCCGGCTTCACGCCCGCGTCGATGAGATCCCGTCCCGTTACGGCCAGATCCTTTAAGGACAGACAGTTCCGGGCTTCCAGAATCTCATTATACAGGCGCTCGGTCTCGTCTATGTTCTCCAGCTTTTCCTTTAGAAGCGCCGGATTCTGAGCCATGGAGTCTGCCCTGCGAAGCTTCAGGTAATCCGGGAACAGATCTGCTCCTATCCGGTGAATGGCCCGGCGCACGCCCCTGTGGTTCAGCGGGATCTGCCGGTCGTCATGGACCTCCACCAGCTTTACGATCCGTTTGCGGGTGTCGTTATCGAATTTCAGGCGGCGTAAGATCCCGTTGGCCATCTCCGCGCCCATCTTCGCGTGTCCGTGGAAATGATCGATTCCCTGCTCGTCGGTGGTGCGGGTGACCGGCTTTCCGATGTCGTGAAGCAGGGCAGCCCACCGGAGGGCTTTCTCCTTCTCCACGCCGGTCAATGTATACAGGATATGATCGCCCACGCCCCGGCAATGATGGGGATTGTGCTGGGGCGTCTCCATGCAGGCGTCGAATTCCGGCAGAATCACCGCCGTGATACCTGTCTCCCAGACTACCCGGAAGACCTCCGGGTGATCTGAGGTCAGAAGCTTCATCAGCTCCACCTGGATGCGCTCGGCACTGACCTTCCGAAGACGCGGCGCAAATTCCGCCAGGGCCGCTTTTGTCTCCGACTCAATCTCGAAATCCAGCTGGGCGGAAAAACGGACTGCCCGTAAGATCCGAAGGGCATCCTCGGTAAACCGCTCTCTGGGGTCGCCCACGCAGCGGATCTGACCACGCTCCAGGTCACCCAGGCCGTCGAAGGCGTCCACCAGGCCCTCTTTCTCATTATATGCCATGGCATTGATGGTAAAGTCCCGCCGTTTCAGATCTTCCAGAAGATTCGGCGTAAACAGCACCTGCTCCGGGTGGCGGCCATCCAGATATTCGCCGTCAATCCGGTACGTGGTGACCTCGAAGCCCTCTTTTCCATTCAGGACCGTCACGGTACCGTGCTGGAGCCCCGTGTCCACGGTTCTGGGAAATAAGGTCTTCACCTGCTCCGGCTTCGCATTGGTGGTGATGTCCCAGTCCGCCGCCTCCCGGCCCAGAATGGCGTCGCGCACGCAGCCGCCCACCACGTAGGCTTCGTAGCCGGCGGCGGTAAGGGTCGTGATGATTTCGTTAGCTTTTTCAGGAATCTGAATCTTCATGTGCGCGTGTCCTTTCTATCTTATTTCCGGGCGTTTTCCGTCAGAATCTATATATGTAAGATTCTTCCAGATAAGCTGTAATGGAAAAGCGGCCCGAGGGGGTTGGCCTCCAGCCGCTTCTCGTAACTGTTCAGTAGCTTCTCAGCCCTGAATCATTTTCTTCTATCATTTTTAGTATGCCTTGCCCCAATAAACAAGCGCCTTCGCAGGCTTGCCGCAGCATACGCAGGTGTCCGCGATGTGATCCTGCTTAAACGGCATGCAGCGTGAGGTTGCTGTGGTATCTTCCTTAATCTTGTCCTCGCAGGCCTGATCGCCGCACCACATGGCACGTACGAAGCCCGGCTTTTCATTGACAATCTTTACAAACTCTTCGTAGTTATGAGCGTCGTAGGTATGGGAATCCCGATGCTTTCTTGCCTTCTCCAGCATATCACTCTGCATGGTGGTCAGCACCTCGCCTACCTTCTCGGCCAGCTCCGGCAGGGCAACTACGATCTTCTCGCGGGTATCGCGACGGACAATCACAGCCTGATTTGCCTCGATATCCTTCGGTCCAATCTCGATACGTACCGGGATACCCTTCATCTCCTGCTCAGAGAACTTCCAGCCCGGGCTCTTGTCAGAATCGTCTACCTTCACCTTAAAGCCTGCCTCCAGTAGGGTGGACTTCAGCTCGTAAGCCTTATCCAGGACGCCTTCCTTATGCTGGGCAATGGGGATAATCATCACCTGGGTCGGCGCGATCCGCGGCGGCAGAACCAGTCCGCTGTTATCGCCGTGAACCATGATGATAGCTCCAATCAGACGGGTGGTCATACCCCAGGATGTCTGATGTACATACTGCAGGGTGTTGTCCTTTGCGGTATACTGGATACCGAACGCCTTGGCAAAACCGTCGCCAAAGTTGTGGCTGGTACCGGACTGCAGCGCCTTGCCGTCATGCATCAGCGCCTCAATGGTGTAGGTCGCCTCCGCGCCTGCGAACTTCTCTTTATCGGTCTTGCGTCCACGGATAACTGGCATAGCCAGAACCTCCTCGCAGAAATCCGCATACAGGTTCAGCATCTGCTGGGTACGTGCCTCTGCCTCCTCTGCGGTCGCATGGGCGGTATGGCCCTCCTGCCACAGGAACTCACGGGAGCGCAGGAACGGACGGGTGGTCTTCTCCCAACGCATAACGGAGCACCACTGGTTATATACCTTCGGAAGATCACGGTAGGACTGGATCTCCTTTGCGTAAAAATCACAGAACAGGGTCTCGGAAGTAGGACGGATACACATACGCTCCTGCAGCGGCTCCAGTCCGCCATGGGTCACCCATGCTACCTCAGGCGCAAAGCCCTCTACATGATCCTTCTCCTTCTGAAGCAGGCTCTCCGGAATCAGCATGGGCAGATATACGTTCTCAACGCCTGATGCCTTAAAACGCGCGTCCAGCTCCTTCTGAATATTTTCCCAGATCGCGTAGCCTGCCGGCTTGATCACCATGCAGCCCTTTACGCTGGTATAATCGGTCAGCTCCGCTTTCTTTACTACATCGGTGTACCACTGCGCGAAGTCCACGTCCATGGAAGTAATCTCTTCGACCAGTTTCTTCTCCTTTGCCATTCTTTTCTCCTTCTCGCCCATGGGGCCTTTTTCATTTATTTTTATTTAACAGTACGCTGTTATGATTATCACGCCCAGATGGGCGTATCTTTTTGTATTGTAGTACGAAAATGTCGATTTTGTCAAGGTTTTCGCGGGGATCCCGCGATTTCCTTTGACTGCTTTTCTGTAATTGGGTAAAATAGATTTATAATACGAAATATGAGATTGGAGGATTCCCATGAACGAACAGGAGATTCAGAAACTGGTGGCCCGGCAGCGGCGATGCTTCCGGTCGGGCGCGACGCTTTCCTATAAAAACCGGATGGCGGCCCTGACGCGCCTGGAACGGCTGGTAGCTGAACATGAGCCGGAATTTCAGGAAGCGCTGAAGCTGGATCTCGGCAAAAGCGCCGCTGAAAGCTATCTGTGCGAAACCGGCCTGCTTTTAAATGAAATCCGTTATCTCCGGCGGCATCTGCGCCTCTGGATGCGCGATCGTCTGGTCCCGACGCCTCTCGCGCAGTTTTGCTCGACAAGCTACCGGAAACCCTCGCCCTACGGCGTGACGCTGATCATGAGCCCCTGGAACTACCCGCTGCTTTTGACCCTGGAGCCCCTGGCCGACGCCCTGGCCGCCGGTAATACGGCGATTCTGAAGCCCAGCGCCTACTCATCCTGCACCAGCCGTCTCATGGGGCGCCTGATCCGGGCTTATTTTCCGGCGTCCCTGGTGGCTGTGGTGACCGGAGGACGGGCGGAAAATACGGCACTTCTGGAGCAGCATTTCGACTACATCTTTTTCACCGGCAGTAAATCGGTGGGCCGTTTCGTCATGGAGAAGGCCTCCGCACACCTGACGCCGGTGACCCTGGAGCTTGGCGGAAAAAGCCCCTGCATCGTGGACCGCACTGCGGACATCCCTATGGCAGCCCGGCGTATCGTCTTCGGCAAGTTTCTGAACTGCGGACAGACCTGCGTGGCTCCCGACTATATTCTCTGCGATATCCGGGTGAAGAACCGGCTGGTCGAAGAACTGATCCGGCAGATTCGCGCCCAGTTCGGGGAGAATCCCCTGGAAAATGGGGACTATGGCCACATCATCAATGAGAAGCATTTCCTGCGGATTCTGAATCTGATGAACCCGGCCAAGACTGTCTTTGGTGGACGGACAGACGCAGATGCCTTAAAAATCGAGCCTACCATTCTCGATCGGGTCACCTGGCGGGACGACGTGATGCAGGAGGAAATCTTCGGACCCCTGCTGCCGATTCTGACTTATGACTCCATCGACGACGTGATCCGCCTCATTAACGAGAAGCCGCACCCGCTGGCGCTCTATATTTTCACACGGAACCGAAAGCTGGCCGACCGAGTTCTGACCCGCTGTTCCTTTGGAGGCGGCTGTGTGAATGACACCATCATTCATCTGGCCACGCCTTACATGGGCTTCGGCGGCTTCGGGGAGAGCGGCATGGGCAGCTACCACGGCAAGGCCGGGTTTGAGACCTTTTCCCATCACAAGAGTATCGTGGATAAGAAGAACTGGCCGGACCTTCCGATGCGGTATCAGCCGTATACGGAAGGGAAGCGGCGGCTGGTGAAAATATTTTTGAAGTAAACTCCGCTGATATCTCTTATCTAAAGAATAATTATATCTATACTATAATTATTCTTTAGCATCTAGTAGTACATTTAACTCTGCAAAAACCAGATATGATACTACTAAAAATATCTTTTTAAATCATAAATCTACTTAGAAGAAATGTCATTTTCTGTAACTGACATTTCTTCTTTTTTATCTATATCTACCCGCTTCCACAATTCTTGAATCACCAGCACCGATAACGGCCCCAGCACGATCCCGCCCGCGCCGTACACCTTCACGCCTACATACACGCTGGCCAGCACCACGACGGGCAGGATCTTCAGGTGCGCGCCCACCAGTCTCGGCTCCAGAAGTTCCCGGGTCAAGGTGCAGATGCCATAGGTGACCGCCAGCACCAGGGCTGCCCGGTAGCGCTTCTGCCAGAACACCAGAATCAGAACCCAGGGCACAAAGACCGTGCCGGTACCAAAGATCGGCAGCGCATCCAGAAGGCCTGTACCCACACCCGCCAGCACGGGACTTTTCGCCGCCCCGGACAGCCAGATCCCCGCGGTACAGTTAAGCATCACCAGTCCCATGATGATCCCCTGGGCCCGCAGATATCGCCCTACTGCCCGGGAAATTCCCCGCAGAGACATGGACACCTTCTCATAAAAGCTCCACCGCTGTCCCATTTCCCGGATCTTCTCATAGTCAGCAGCCAGCAGAATCGTAGCAATCCCGGTCACAAAAAGTCCGGCAAGGAAGCTGCCGAGTCCCCGGGCCGCCTGCCAGGAGCTACCGAAGACGCCGGGCAGGATCTGCTCCCAGGTCTGAATTCCAAGGCAGGCCGCCTGCTCCTCCACAAAGGCCCGCACCGCGCCGTTATTTATCCGCAGCATTCCGCTCACCTCATCGCAGCAGCGACCCAAAAGCTCCTCCGCCCGCCCGGGATAACTCCAGTAAACACACAGCCGCTGTACCTGAATGTGCAGATTGCGGCCCACAAGAATGCCCACTGCACCCAGCGCGCATACTGCAGCCGCCAGCAGCACCGCCATGGACAGCGCCGGACGGAAACGAAACCGCCTCTTCAGCGCTTCCAGCAGCGGCCTGCACCAGTACACGATAGCTCCCGCGATCAAAAATGGAATCACCAGGGGCGCCAGATACTTCATTCCCAGGCAAACCGCCGCTGCGATTCCGATTTTCTTCCACAGATTCTGATATTTCCCTATCCACTCCATAAAGCCGCTCCCTTCGCATCTGCCCAGACTGACAGTCTCCCGAAAAAGCGGACGGCTTCTTCTCTGTCTATCCTAGTATCTGCAAAAATGAGAGTTTTACCCTGTGGATAAGTGATTTACATAAATTTCTGAAAAACCGGATTTTCCGGCTTCCGCTCAAATTCCATCCATTTTCCGGTGGTGGGATGGCGGAACTTTATCCGATATGCACACAGGGCCGGGAAAGAGTTATCCACATTATCCACATAGTTTTCAACCTTTCCGTATTTGCGATCGCCCACCAGAGGGGTTCCCATGCCTGCCATCTGCACCCGGATCTGGTGATGACGGCCCGTCTCCAGGCGGATTTCCAGCATTTCCAGGTTATCCACACACTTCAGAACCCGGTAGTGAAGCACTGCCTTTTTCGCCCCGGGGCGGCCCTCTTTTACGATCTCAGACCGGTTATTTTTTCCGTCCTTCCACAGGAAATCCACGCACTCGCTCCAGTTTTCCACCGAGTTTTCCACATTATCCACAGTTTTTCCACATGGATTTTCCTCATTGGGGATAGCTTGTGGATACTTATCCACATTGTACCGGATCGCCAGGTAGGTCTTCTGCATCTCTTTTCCCGCGGACTGCTTGCTCAAAGAAGCCGCCGCCTTCGGATTCAGGGCAAACACCACCAGACCCTCCACAGGCTGATCCAGGCGGTGAATCAGTCCCAGATAAGGCGCGCCGCCCTTCGGGTTCTTTCTATATAAATAGTTTTTCAGCAGGCTTTCACAATCCTTCGCTCCCACCCGCGCGCTCTGCACCGGCACCCCGGCAGGCTTGCGAATGACCAGCACATCCTTGTCCTCGTAAATGATTTCCAGTTCCTTCATACGCTCTCCATCTTACCGTTTATTCGGCGCTTAACGACTGCCCCGCGCCGTTTTTCTTTATCACACTATCGCTATTATAACTTTCTTATTCTCCCGCCGTCAATGCTTACCATTTCCTGCCGGCTGTGTAAAGATGGCCGACGTTACTGTTCACAGCTGCTGTTCCGTGAGCAGCCCCTGTCCATCCCCTTCTCCGGCCATTACCCCAGGAATTCTGTCAGCACGTCGTTCAGAACCTGCTCTTCCTGGGGATTCAGGCTTTTCCCGGAACTCCTGACTGACGCCGACTGCGCTGCCTCCTGCTGCCCGTCCACCTCTTTTTCCCGGGCCTCCTTCTCGAAATTCGGAAAGCTCTCAGAGGCCCGGGCCGACAGATTGCTGCGCAGCAGCTCCCGCTTGGTATCCTTCACCACCGAACGAATCTCCCGCACGTCCGCCCACAGATAAAGCACCACGATCAACAACACGGCCCAGGCCGCTATCATCACGATTCGAAACATCCTGTCCCCTCCCGTTTTTTTACTTCCGTATGCCTTTTCCATACGGAATTTTTTCTATCTTTTATTATAAAAGGCAGGCAGGTAAATAAAAAGAGCGGGCGCTCGTCATTGCCCGACAGGGGCTGACAAGCTTCCCGCTTATGTGACTTTCTCTTATCCTCTTTAGATTCTGAACGCCAATCTAGTATACATCCTCCGGAATCCGGGACACGAAGTCTTCTACCAGCTTCACGCTGTGCTCGATGGCCTGAGCCTCGAAGGTGGGATAGTCCATCGTGGCGCTGTTGTCGGCCTTGTCGGAAATGGCGCGGACGATGACGAAGGGTACCTTGTTCAGGTACGCCGCCTGCGCGATGGCTGCGCCTTCCATCTCGGTACAATAGCCTTCCGTCCAGGACGCGATCTCATTTTTCACGGAACGCTCCGCCACGAACTGATCGCCGGTGACTACCCGTCCCACAAAGACGCGGATATCCGGGTTCACTTCCTCACAGGCTGCCTTCGCCAGCGCGACAAGCTCCGGGTCTGCCGGAAAGCTGACCGTATCCATGCGGGGGATCTCGCCTCTGGCGTAACCGAACTGCCGCGCGTCCATATCGTGCTGCAGTGCGTCGGAGGATACCACGATATCTCCGATGTTGATCTCCGCTTTCAGGGAACCTGCGATTCCTGTATTGATGAGGTGGCTCACATTGAACACATCCACCAGAATCTGGGCACACATGCCTGCATTGACCTTGCCGATGCCGCTGCGCACCACCACAACCTCGCGGCCATTCAGATGACCCTGATAGAATTCCATGGATGCCTTTTTCACCACTACCTCTATTTCCATTTTTTCTTTTAAAAGAGCAACTTCCTCTTCCATCGCTCCAATAATACCTGTTCTGCCCATAGACGCCTCACTTTCTTCACTTCTCCACCCTCTATTTTACCAATTGTCGTATGGAATTGCAACACCAAGTATTTATCTGCACAGCTCCCGCACACTTCCTGTGATGACCTTCCTGACATTCGTAACCTCCCGGGACATCTCCTTCCGAAGCAATGTCTCCACCTTCTCCTGAAACACGAGACCATAGCGCCCTTTGATGCGGCATACATCCTCGAGGGTGCTTCTGTCACCGCAGGCCGGGCCCGATGCGATCATTTCCAGGTTATCGTCCATGATATCTGACAGAGTGATCCGCTAAATCTGCCGATCCGAACAGGCCTTCGCCAGCCTGCCGCCCTTCACAGCCTGATCGGTCAGGACCTCCTGAATAGCCTCTGTCCGGATAGTTTTTGCATCATTTCTTATCTCGCTCAGTTAGCCCATCTCTTTTCTGTGATATTTTTTCTATTATTATACCAGATATTTCTTCCAGTACAAGAAAAGCCGGTCGAAGTATCGGGTACTCCGGCCGGCTCGTCTTATCACATCACAAAACAACAGAACTCGCTTTTTTCAAAGCGTGTGGATCTTTACTTTTGGTTTTTTGGTTACTTACATGGTTCCTTATTCAGTTTTTTGTTTTCTTTATTCAGTTGTACATAAATGATTCGTGGATGGCTTTCGCCTGTTTTCTTCCGGTAGATTTCATCGCGTCCTAAGCTTCAAATTGGGAGTATGAATGCGGTGGTTAGGATGCGGTGAGGACACCAGTGCTGGTGGATGTGGTCTCCGTCGTTGAGCCTTCTGTTACAGAATGCACGCCTCTAACGTGATACTTGTAGCCTTTGGTTACAGAGATGTTAGCTTTGCTGCCATGGCAAGATGTAGTATTGGTTTCCTTAAAATGGTATTTAGCAATGTTTCCAAAGCTTTTTCCACCATCGGAACTCTCATCCAGATAAACTCCGACTTTAACTTCATCACATTTAGAATAAGCCGTTGTTGTACCAGACACATTCATCAAGCAAGTTCCCGCTCGTTTTAAACCACTAGTACCATCCTTTAAATAAGTTCCCCTTGCAATTCCATACCAGGTATCAATTACTTCATCTTCCGTATTCACGTACTCATGATAGCCTGGCATTTCTTCTGCGTGACTGATGATAGCCCCTATGTTGCATAATCCTCCTATAAACATAAGGCTCATCATCGCCATTGCGATTCTTTTCTTGTGCATATGCATTCCCCTCCTTCATAGTGCACTTCATTAACAGTTGCATATAAGAATACGAACGAGGGGAACTAAATCAGACACTTTTAAAATATATTTCTTCTAATATTTCTTCAAATGTTTCCAAGTCTAAATTTCCATCAATATAATAGTATGCGTTTCCTTGTTCTATTTGTGTGCTATACGTCTTCTTTCCATCACCTCTATCAGTTTCTATTATTTCCAATTTTAAACTATTATAAAATGTTTCTATTATATCTACATGTTTACCATCCAAGTTTTTTTCAAATGTTGCCTCATCCATCTGTTTATTTTCATAAACTGTCAGGATTTGTTCTTTATAAATAAATTCCATCTGGGCTTCGCCCATATTTTCATCTATATATACCTTATCTAAAACCATTTTCTGAGGTTTACTACCTAACCTCAACGCCTGTATTCCAAGCCTCTCCTCTATCTCCTCATAAGCCTCGTCCTCCGTCACTTCTTCATAAGAAGCAACATCCCCACTATTAATGGTCGTATTAAACTCCCTATCCTCCCCCGAATTCTCCACCTTCGGCACAAACAGTTTCGCGCCGGTGGCTCCGACTCCGGTTGCGACTACCAGGACTGCGGCGGCAGCCACGGCCAGGAGGACGCGTTTTTGCATACGGAAGGGCTTTCTCCCGGATGCAGGATGTTCTTCCAGCGAAACGACGTGATCTGTTCCGGTTTCCTTTTCCAGATCGTCGGTCTCAGCTTTCTTCCCGGCCTCGATGCGGCGCATCAGGTCGTCGAAGGAATCGTCCGGCATCTTCATGGCGGCAAGCTCCGGGTTCGCAGCTTCACGTTCCTTAAGACGTCTCTCCAAATCGTCCGCTTCCTTTTCAAATTCACTGCTTATCCATTCATGGAATTTTTTTTCACTCATATTCTTACCCTTATTGTAACAGCTCAGCTATTTCCCGTTTTCTTCCGGTTTCCTTCCCTTTTCCATTTGACAGATGGAGGGAAACCTATCATAATAACGGTAAACGATGTGTCAGTCCGGCGGTTGCGCCCTTCTGAACGGTTCTTTACGGAGGTGTAATTTTGAAACGAATTCTTTTGACCGGCGGCGGAACTGCCGGACATGTGACGCCCAATATCGCATTGCTGCCGCGGCTTCGCGAGCTCGGCTACGATATTTCCTATATGGGCTCCTATGACGGAATCGAGAAAAAACTCATCACAGAGTTCCAGATTCCCTACTACGGTATCTCTTCCGGCAAGCTGCGCCGGTATTTCGACCCGAAGAACTTCTCCGACCCTTTCAAGGTCCTGAAGGGCTACGGCGAAGCAGTTCGCATCATCAGGAAGCTGAAGCCGGACGTGGTATTTTCCAAAGGCGGCTTCGTGTCGGTGCCCGTGGTACTGGCTGCAAAGCGCTGTAAGGTGCCCTGCATCATCCACGAATCCGATATGACACCCGGCCTGGCCAACAAGCTGGCGATTCCGGCGGCTTCTAAGGTCTGCTGCAATTTTCCGGAGACTCTTCAGTATCTGCCCAAGGACAAGGCCGTTCTCTCCGGCTCTCCCATCCGTCAGGAGCTGCTTCACGGCGACGCGCTGGCGGCCCGGAAGTTCACCGGTCTCACCGATGACAAGCCTGTGATTCTCGTGATGGGCGGAAGCCTGGGCGCCGCTGCCGTCAATGAGGCGGTGCGGAAGATTCTGCCGACACTCCTGAAGGATTTCCATGTGATCCATCTCTGCGGCAAGGGTAAGCTGGACGCTTCCCTGTCCGGACTGTCCGGTTATGTACAGTATGAATACATCAACGAGGAACTGAAGGATCTCTTCGCCCTGGCGGACATTGTCATTTCCCGTGCGGGCGCCAACTCCATCTGTGAGCTGCTGGCCCTCCACAAGCCGAACCTGCTGATTCCGCTGTCTGCAGCGGCCAGCCGCGGCGACCAGATTCTCAACGCCCGCTCCTTCGAGAAACAGGGCTTCAGTCTGGTACTGGAGGAAGAAGCCATTTCCAATGAGGTACTTCTCCAGACCATCCACAGGCTGTACGATGAGCGCGCTTCTTTCTCAGAGGCTATGAAAGCCAGCCGTCAGACCGATTCCATCGATACGATCGTCGGACTGATCGAGGAAGCCGCTTCACGCTAGCTTTTTCATGCGGCGGAACTTATGATTCCGCCGCTCTTTCTTTGGTTGTCTCCTGCAGCATTTCGGCCGGAGTCATTTCCTAGTTGTTCGGGAAATTGTCCTTCAGCCATTTCTTACATCTTCTCAGATAGGTGTCAACGGTGCTAATCGGAATTCCCATTTTCTTTGCGATTTCCCGTTTCGGTATGCCAAAATAATCGAACAGTATCAGAATCTCGTACCACTTTTCGTTCTTTTCACGTACCTTCCGAAGGATATGATTACACCAGTCGGTATCGTCCAGGAACGCTGCGTAGCGATCCACCGGATCGTCCGCGCCGCGTACCAGAAGGTCGCTGTTCTCCTCGATCAGCTCGTGGTACTTCTTGCTGCGTCGAATCCAGTCGCAGGTCTTATTGTAGGATACCACATACAGCCAGCGCTTCACACCGCGCTCGTCCAGACGCCCCATGTAGCCATACAGCTTCAAAAATGTCTCCTGACAGATATCCTGTGCCAGGTAATAATCACTTGTCATATCATAGACTTGCCGAAATACCAGATTTTTATATTTTTCGTATAGTTCACGAAATTTCTCTTCTGTAATCCCCATACATATCCTCTGTATTTCGGTTTTAGTCTTCTTTTAACAGCCCTACCAGCTCCTCTTTCGCCTCGTCGGTCAGGCTGCCCTGCTTCCAGCCGATTCCGGCCTCGTCGTCCCTGTACCGGGGAATCAGATGCATATGGAAATGGAATACGGTCTGTCCCGCTGCCTCTCCGTTGTTCTGAATCAGGTTCAGGCCGTCACAGCCCAGTTCCTTCTTCATTCTGGTTCCCAGCTTTTTCGCCAGAAGGATGGCCTTCTGTGCGTGCTCTTCATCCAACTCAAAAAGATTCGCAAAGTGATCCTTGGGCACCAAAAGCGCGTGTCCTCTAGTAGCCGGATTCAGATCCAGAAACGCCCGAAAGTCGTCGTCCTCATAAATAGTCGCGGAAGGAATCTCACCGTTCGCAATTTTGCAGAAAATACAATCATCATGTCTCATTTTATGCTTCCTCCTTTTGTCGAACTTTAAGCTTTTTGTAGTTATTTGTAATTATTTGTCGAACTGTTCCATCTTGTCCTAATTTCTTCCCCGTGCTACACTTAGCTACAGGAGTGATATGGACTATGGATGAACTTAATTTTACAATTGCAAAAATCACACACGAAATGCGCAACCCGCTGACGCTGATTCACAGCTCTCTGCAGTTGATTCAGAGCACGCACCCCGAGGTTCATGATTTCCAATTCTGGGATCAGACCATGCAGGATGTGGATTATCTGACGCAGCTTCTGGAGGATCTGAGCTCTTACACCGATGACCGCCGCTTTTTCATGTGCGAGGTGGACATCCGGGAGCTTCTGCTCTCGCTGGAAAGCAGCCTCCAGCCTTACATACAGGAACAGGGAAAACATTTCTCCCTTCACCTGCCCGCCCAACTTCCTTCGGTCTTCGGAAATCCGGTGAAGCTGAAACAGGCCTTTTTGAATCTTCTGAAAAATGCCTTTGAAGCGACGGATGAAGGCGGCTGCGTGTCGCTCTCCGCCAGAAAATATCTGGATCAACTGATTATCCGCATCACCGACGACGGCTGCGGTATGACGCCCGAGACGCTCGCGGCGATTTTTACCCCCTTCTCCTCCGGCAAAGCCGGCGGTACGGGGCTTGGACTTGCCATTACCCGGAAGATTATTCAAGCCCATTATGGAATGATTGAAGTCGCCTCTACTCCCCACCGCGGGACGACTTTTACCATCACACTTCCTCATTTATAGGCATATTTTAGTATACGAATTCTCATAACGCAAGTAAATTTTTGTAAAAGTCAGTTTATTTGCAAAATGTCAGCGGCTCTGCACGTGCAGAGCCGCTTTTATGTTACCCTTTGGTGACATATTTAGAATTTCATAATGTCTTTGACTTCAGAGATAAAAATCGTGGCGCCGCCGATTTTCAGCGTCTTCTCGACCTGTACCATCATATTCCCGTTGTATTCCCATACCTGGCAGCTCTCTTTCCGCTCGGTGCAGCTCTCCCGGATGTAGTCCAGAATCTGTTCCTGCTGCTCATCCTCCACACAGATGAATAGGGTTTCGTTCTTCTTATTGGAATAGAGTCCGGATGTCTCGAACCTGGTCGCATGAATCCGGTTCCGGATAAGCAGTGTCGCCAGCTCCGCGTAATCCTGCTCCTGTACAATTACTATCATCAATTTCATGACATCATCCTCCTGCCCGCCCTGGGCGACGATTTCGATTTATTCTATATAGCCCCAGTATACCTGACCAAGAAGGATTTTACAACACCCAGGTAGGCGGGATACGTGTATTATCTCTTGTTCTCAAGATAACAAAAAAAGCACCGACCCCGCAGTTGTTCTGCAAAACCGATACTTTAGAGTGCGCGATCAGGGGTTCGAACCCTGGACACCCTGATTAAGAGTCAGGTGCTCTGCCAGCTGAGCTAATCGCGCTTATTTTGTTTGTTCGTTTTGGGCTGTCCCTCAACGCAAGATTTATTATACTGCATGGTTTTCAAAAATGCAAGCACTTTTTTTCATTTTTCTTGATTTTTTTTCAGAAGTTGTTTACAATGTAGAAAAAACCGCATATTTACGGGGTTTTTCGAGTCCCGGGGATTTGAAAAAAGTTACTTTTCCTGGTGATTTTTCTGCTTTGGGGCCGAAAAACCGCAAAAAATATTTTCCGTGTATCTAAGAAAGAATCCTGCGAAGCAGGATTCTCCGCCTGCGGCGGGTCGCATAAGCGACATGATTCCATTCCGCCGCAGTGCGATCCCCCGGAGGGGCTTTTTGCTCTATAGGAATCATGACTTTCGCACTTTAATGTAACACGGTATTTCCTATAGAGTGAAAAAGAATGTGCCATTGGCACATTCTCGCGCCGAGGCGCGGTTGCTTCAGCAACCATCTACCACTGCGCCGAGTGCGCATCTTTGCAAACTCTGCTTGCTTTTATGGAATAGGGAATTCTATCGGAATTTCCTATTCCATAAAAAAATACATGGATTGCGTGCAAAAAGGAGGACTATTTTGAGACTGAAGCATATTAAGGGGGCGGAGGAAGCCATTGCCGTCAATGAATTCGTGGTACACGACGCCAAGGAACGTCCTGGAAAGTGGCATGAGCTTTTCGGAAATGATCATCCAATTCATATAGAAATTGGCATGGGCAAGGGGCAGTTTCTGATGGAACTGGCCAGACGGAATCCGGATATCAATTATCTGGGCATGGAACGCTACAGCAGCGTGCTTCTGCGGGCGCTGCAGAAGATGGAGGAGGAGCCGCTGCCGAACCTGTATTTTCTGTGCGAGGACGCGGCGGAGCTGCCGGAGATGTTCGCTAAGGAGGAACTTAACCGAATCTACCTGAACTTCTCCGATCCCTGGCCCAAGGCGCGCCACGCCAAGCGCCGCCTGACCTCCACCGAGTTCCTGGCCCGCTACAACCAGGTGCTGGCCGCGGACGGTCATATCGAATTCAAGACCGACAATATGGATTTGTTTGATTTCTCCCTGGAGAGCGTGGAAGAAGCCGGTTGGAAGCTCGTCGGCTGCTCCCGGGATCTGCATCACGACCCGACCATGAATGAAGGAAATATTATGACGGAGTATGAGGAGAAGTTTTCGGCAAAGGGGAATCCTATCTACAAGCTGATCGCTGTCCGCTAGGAAGGGCAGGCCGTAAGGCCTGTTCTTTTTTCGCTCATTTTCAGGCACCTGTATTCCCGGATTTGTTCGCAATTATCAGATAATACAAACTATATTTCGACATTGAAAAAGTCAAGCCGATTTTCCACTTTTTCTCCGGCATTTGTGGTTTTATTTAATGTGTACAGAACGTCTGTTTCAAAAAATACTATGTAAACCTGTGTTTTGCACATCCAAAAATGTGGATAATGTGGATAACTTGGTTGATAACTTTATTTTATGGGCTTTTTTGTACTTTTCTGTGTGGATATCTTTTTCAGTTATCCACGTGGATTCGTGCATAATTTTACGGACAGGGGATTTCTTTGTGCAATCTGCAAGCGGCGATCTCGGTGGGTGACATAAAATTGTGTGTGGCTGTCTGATAATTTGGTTATGTTGTCTGATTTTAATTAGAAGCAAAAAAGAGTGCGATATTATTTGTTATGTAATAAGAAACAGGAGCTCTCTCGAGCTCCTGTTTCTAAATATGCTTTATACTATTGAAATTAGAAAATACGTCTTACACAGATAACACTCTTGTAGTTCGCCGGGGAAGTATACTTGATTCCGGTGGCCGGGGTGCTGGCGTGTACTACGGTGTTGTTGCCACAGTAAATAGCTACGTGACCGCTGTAGCAGATGATGTCGCCCGGCTGTGCCTCGGAAAGACTGACGCTGTATCCGACGCTTCTCATGGCGCTGGAGGAATGGGGCAGGCTCACACCGAAGTGTGCGTATACTCCCATAACAAAGCCGGAGCAGTCGGTTCCGTTGGTCAGGCTTGTACCGCCGTATACATACGGATTGCCCACGAACTGGCTTGCGAAGCCGACTACTGCATTGCCGCTGCTGCTTCCTGCGCCGCTGCCAACCACTGCCTTGGAACCGCTCTCAGCCTTGGTCTTGGCTGCCGCTTCCTGTGCTTTCTTCTTGCCTTCCTCTTTCGCTGCTGCTTCCTTGGCCAGGCGAGCTTCCTCTTCTGCCTTGGACTCTGCCTGCACGAAATCGGTTCTCAAATCTACGTAATCGGTGGATACCCAGCCGTCACCTTCCTCGATGGATACCTTTACGAAGCCGTCCTGCTCGTCGGTCACGGTCAGCTCCTCGCCCTCGCCAATCAGTCCCAGGACGCTGGCGTCTGTGGTCGCGTCCGTTCTGACACGCAGAGTCTGTGTGGTGACGGTCGCCACGCGCTTGCCTACTTCCTTGGCCAGCTCCTCGGCTGCGTCGCCGGTCACTACGTAATCGGCCTTCACATAACCGGTCACGCTGCCGGATGTAATCTTATACCAGCCGTTCTCCTCGCCGTCCACAGTTCCTGCAGATTTATCGTAAAGCTTTCCGAGAACTTCGCTATCCTCATTTGCTTCGCTTCTGACATTTACGTAATCATTTACCTTTGCAATACAGACACCCTCGAACTCTGACGGGGTCATATCCTCCAGTACCTTCTCATCTGCATCCGGATCTGCTGTCTGAGCCTCTGTCATAACAGAAGCGATTCCTTCCTCCGCCAGTGACAGGCTGCTTGCTTCTGCCCGAATTCCGCTGAAGCTGAAGCAAAGCGCTCCGGCAAGACATATCGTTGCAAACTTGTGCATGCTATCGTCCCTCCAATGTTATCTGTAGCAGCTCCGCCCTTCTCGTTGTACAGAGCTGTTGTCTCAATCTCATTTCTAAATATTACAAATTTGTTAAAACTTATGACTGAATTATAACAGGGTGATTTTGGTTTGTCAACCTTGACAGCCCTCTATCTTCCAGAATTTATATTTTCTTTAGAAATCATCCGGACCGCCTCTCGTATTTTCCTTTATTTTCCTCGTAAATTTCACATTTTCCATTGACATTTACAGATAATTTGCTAAAATAAAAGAAACAGTAACAATTATCATTATCAAATAAGGAGGGTCTTTATGCCAGCTTTAAAATACAGCCGTCAGAGAGAATCCATTATGCGCTTTCTCCTGTCCCGGTACGACCACCCCACCGCAGATACCGTCTATCTGCATGTAAAAGAAGAATTTCCGAATATCAGCCTCGGCACCGTCTACCGCAACCTGGCGCTGCTGACCGACCTGGGCGAGATTATCAAGATTACCACCGACGGAGCCGACCGCTTCGACGGACATGTGGAGCCCCACTCCCATTTTATATGTAGAAAGTGCCACGCGCTCTTCGACATCCATATGGACGACGAGTCCTTCATCGATGAGAAGGCCCAGAAGGTGTTCCCGGGCATCATCGAGGGACACACGGTGCAGTATTACGGCATCTGCGAGGAATGCGCGAAGAAGCGCACGTCCTGACGCCGTTCCTTCTATATATAACAGGAAATGAGACAGGCGGGCGCGCAAGAATTTGTTGATAAATATTTTTAAATATTGCTTGACGAACCCAGGAACGTGTGCTATATTAATATCAGTAACAGGAATCGTTACTGATATACATCAAAAAGAAATAGAACATCAAAATATTATTTTAAAAAGAAAAGGAGAACAAGATTATGAAGACATGGGTATGTACAGTATGTGGTTATGTATGGGAAGGCGAGACAGCACCGGAGAAATGTCCCCAGTGTGGAGTTCCGGCATCCAAGTTCAAAGAGCAGGCTGAAGGCCTGACCTGGGCAGCTGAGCATGAGGTAGGCGTAGCACAGGGCGTAAGCGAGGACATCCTGAACGATCTTCGCGCAAACTTCAACGGCGAGTGCTCTGAGGTAGGTATGTATCTGGCTATGGCTCGTGTAGCGCACAGAGAGGGTTATCCGGAAATCGGTCTCTACTGGGAGAAGGCAGCTTACGAAGAGGCTGAGCACGCTGCAAAGTTCGCAGAGCTGCTTGGCGAGGTAGTTACCCCCAGCACAAAGAAGAACCTGGAGCTGAGAGTTGCTGCTGAGCACGGCGCAACCGAGGGCAAATTCGACCTGGCAAAGCGTGCAAAGGCTGCTAATCTGGATGCGATTCATGATACTGTTCATGAGATGGCCCGTGATGAGGCTCGTCATGGCAAAGCATTCGAGGGTCTGCTGAAGAGATACTTTGCGTAAGCTATAAGGCATGCAAAAGCATAAGGAAATGGTTCAGAGGGAGCTTACTCACTCTGGGCCATTTTTTTACATTTTTATAGGGCGCCAGCCCTCCTCAACAAACAAAAAAGGGGAGCTGCCTCAGCAGCCTCCCCTTCTCTTTTTCTATCTTACTTAGCACTGTGCCGCGAACTCGCGGATCTTCTCTTTCATAGCCGGAATATCATCCTGCAGCTTCAGAATCGCGTAGATGGAGGACTGTATCGGACGGCCCTGGCCGCAGTAGATGGCGGCGATGGCGATGAAGCCACGACCGGCTGTCATATCATTTGTAAACAATCCCAGACGCTCCAGAGACATGTTCATTCCACCAAGCGCACAGCCTACAGCGCCAATCAAAATCGCTGCGTACTTATAAAAATCTGTATGGAGTCCGATGGCCTTCGCAGCCTCCTCGCTCTCACCAACTACTCGTACATAGATACCAAACTTCGTATGATACATGACCACATACATCAGGAAAATCATGATGAAAGCCAGGTATGTAATCACTGGATGTCCGCTTAGGATGCTTCCAATAAACGGAATTTCCTTGATAATTGGAATGTTGATTTTCAATGCGTTCAGGTTGAACTCCTGCAGGATAATATTAGAGGAGTTCAACATAACCAGCACGAATCCCGCTACCGCTGTGGATATCATGTTGATGGCCAGACCTATTATGATGACATTACCTTTCATGGTAACGCCAAGGAAAGAAAAGACCAGACCGTATAACAGGGTCGTCGCAATGGTAAACAGCACGGTCAGCGCCATATTACCTGTCATATAATAGGTAAGGATGGATACGAACGCGCCGTTCAGCATCATGCCCTCCAGCGCGATATTCAACACGTTCGCCTTATAGGCAAACATTCCTCCAAGTACACACAAAATAATCGGCGCACTGTGGTATACACAATCATAAAGAATACTTTCCAACAGCTGCATACCTATGCCTCCTTTCTCTTTGCGTGACGGCCAAATAAATGAAACCGTTCGTTGACAAACTTTACTGCCAGGAACAGGACGATCAGGCCCTGAATCAATGCTACAATTTCCTTCGGAACGCTGGTGTACATATTGATGCTGTCGGCTCCTGTCTTCAGTCCTGCATAGAAGATCGCTGCAATCAGGATACCGATGGGGTCGTGGCCGCCCATCAGGGCAATCAGCATACCATCCCAGCCAAGTCCCGGGCTTCCGGAAAAGCTTAAGGTGTAGCTGTACTGATCTTCCATCATCCAGCCTGCGCCCGCGATACCTGCCAGTGCTCCGAACATGGCCTCATCGCTTACTACATGTCCTCCCTCTGAAACAATGAAGTAATACCAGACGCGCGCCGGAAAATCGCAATGATTTTTAGCCTTGACTTTTCTCATTTTTTGCATATAATATGAATATAGTTACACATAGTTTTGAATACTACTTACAAAATTATTAAAAACCATGTTTATTTTAAAAACAACGAAAGGGGTTGTTACCATGAAGTTTGAAATCAAGGATCCGGGAAGCGCGATTACTCATTTTATCGGTATGCTGATGGCGGCTTTTGCAGCGACGCCGCTTTTAATTCGGGCGGCCAGTAATCCCGATAAGATACATCTCATTTCCTTAAGTATTTTTATCGTCAGCATGATTCTGCTGTACGCGGCCAGCACCACTTATCACACGCTGAATCTGTCCGAGCGGACGAACCGCATCCTGCGGAAAATCGATCACTGCATGATTTTCGTGCTCATCGCAGGCTCCTACACGCCGGTGTGCCTGATTGTGCTGGGCGGCAAGGTGGGATATACCCTCTGCGCCATCGTGTGGGGCATCGCCATCGCGGGCATTATCCTGAAGCTGTTCTGGATTACCTGCCCGAAATGGTTTTCCTCGGTGCTGTATATCGCCATGGGCTGGGTATGCGTACTGGCGTTTACACAGATTCTGAATTCCCTGTCTCCGGCGGCTTTTGGCTGGCTGCTGGCGGGCGGCATCATTTACACGGTGGGCGGTATTATCTACGCGCTGAAGCTGCCGCTGTTTAACGCCAGACATAAGTATTTTGGCTCCCATGAGATTTTCCACCTGTTCGTGATGGGCGGGAGTATCTGTCATTTCATTATGATGTATGTGTTTGTGGCAAGGATGCCCATTGGGCTGTAAAATCGGAAAACCAGAGAGGTTCTGCAAATCGCAGAGCCTCTCTTTTTGTTTAATCGAAGTTATATTTTAGCTCGATCTGTCCTCTCTGTATTTAATCTGATTTGCATGAAAGAGCTCCTTTATATATAATAGAAATGATCTACAACCGTATATTTCTACTATATATAAGGGAGTTTTTATCCCCTTTACCTGGGAGAAAATTATGAATTACACCTACATCCTCCGGTGCGGCGACGGCTCGCTTTACACCGGCTGGACCAATCATCTGACGAAGCGCGTGGCGGATCACAACGCGGGCCGCGGCGCCAAATATACGAAAGCGCACCTGCCGGTGGAGCTGGTCTATTATGAGATCTTTGAGACAAAGGAAGAAGCCATGAAGCGGGAATGCGCCATCAAAAAATTAAGCCGCCCCCAGAAGGAACGGCTTATTGAATCGGATATGAATTTACTTAAGGAAGCAGCTCCTTCGGATTAATGCTCTCCCCATCTTTCAACACCTGGAAATACAGATTGCTGCCCTCCTTGCTGTAAAAGCGGGTGGGCTCCGCCACATATCCTATCAAGTCTCCAGCCTGCACATAGTCTCCCTGCTGCACGGCCGGTTCTTTGATCTGTCCGTAGATGACCTCATAGCCGCTGCCGATATCCATGGTAATCGTCGTGCCGGTCTCGTCCCGATTTTCGATGGAGGTCACCTTTCCGACGGCAGCGCTCAGGACGCTCTGATCCACGCTTCCTTCTATTATAATAGCCGGATTGTACTTATACTGGTCCAACGTCGGGAAATACACGGTCTTGTCCATGCTGTAATCCACCAGAATATTACCGGCAATGGGCCAGAGAAGCTTCCCCGTCTCAGCTGAGAAGGACAGGGGCGGCGCTTCCGCTCCTGCATTGGCCTCGATGATCACCGGCTCGTCCACATTCATTTCCGCGTATTCACTCTCCAGCTCCGGGCTGTCCGAGGCCGTGTCCTCTGTCGGCGCTTCCGCCGTCTCCGCAGGAACTTCCTCGTCGGTCCGATCCCGCGATGCGCTTCCCGACGCCGCCTGGCGCTCTTCTTCAGCCTGCGCTGCCTTCTGCTCCCTGGCCGCTGCCAGCTCCTGCTCTCTGGCCTTCGCCGCGTTTTCCGCATCCGCCATTTCCTGCTCCAGCTTCTTCTGCTGCTCCTCAGTCTTTCCCACCGTGTACATGCCGAACATGGTCACGCCCGCCAGAAGACACAGGCTCAGCGCTACCGTCGCCATTCTTCTGCCCGCCGGGCCGGTCTGCCGTTTCTTTTTTCCTGTCATAAGCTTCACCTCTATGATTTATTCCGCTTGTTTCTCGCTATCCCTAGGATAGCCATTTTCGGTGATGCTTATACAATCCAGATTTTTATAAAAATATGTCAAAATTGCCCGATAGTCCTGCCCCTCCTCCGCCATCCGGTTGGCTGCATACAGGCTCATGCCGAAGCCGTGGCCCAGTCCTCGGGTCACGATACGGACGCCCCCGTCCGTCTCCTCCGCGGTGAAGCAGCTGGAGTTCAGGCCATAGCGGAAACGGAAGGCCTCGCCGGTCAGAATCTCGTCGCCTGCCTGCACCTCCGTCACATATCCGGCGCTGTCCCGCCCCCGGATCACCGGAAGCGTCATGTCCGGAAAATACGTGATCTTCAGATAATCCGCAGATTCCAAATCATTCTCACATTCCACAGAAGTCAGATAGGCGTAATCTGCCCCCAACGCGCTTCCGGCCCGGGTTTTTCCGGCGCTCACCGCATGGTAGGGCAGATCCGGCAGAGTTCCATCCAGGGCCAGCACCTGCCCTTTGGTCTCTTCGGCTGCCTGACGGCATTTTTTCAGATAGCGCTCCCGGTTTTCATAATTCCAGAGCTCCGCGGCTGTTTCCTCGGTGCAGGCAGTGAATCCCAGCGCCTCCAGGTCCGTTTCCTGAAGTTTCTCCGCCGCCTGCTGCCAGTCGTCTGTTCCATCATATTCCATCGCTTTTCGAAGCAGATTCGTCCGGATCACCACCGCCTGGGCCTTCAGGGCTTCCGGCTCGCAGGTCACCGGGATCTGCATGGGCAGAATCCCTGCCACGCAGCGCTCAATGGTCGGCTGTTCCTCCTCACCTCCTCCCACATTCACCTCACCCGTACAGAGCACCACCGCCACATAGGGCAGCAAAAGCAGGATCATCAAAATCGAAAGGACTGTCTTCATTTTTTCTCTCATTCTACAGCTTATGCATAAAAAAAGAGAAACAGACCGCCGCCTGTTTCTCTTTTTAGTTTACATAACTCTATTTCTCTCTATCTGCCAGAATCAGCTTCCGAATGGCCTCCACACTCACGTCGATAGCCGCCGTCATATCCTGACTTTCGCTGTCACTAAGGCCCTGCTTCCTGCGCTCCTGATTCCAGAGCACATTCAGCACGCAGCCCGCGCGCATGCCCAGGATCTGCGACACGATGAAGACCGCCGCGCTCTCCATCTCCGAAGCCAGGCAGCCTGCCTTGATCCAGGCGTCCCATTTGCTCATGAGCTCGTAGCCTGCCGGCATCCGTTCCGGGCTATGCTGGCCGTAGAAGGAATCCTTGCACTGAACCACGCCCGCGTGATACGTATGGCCCAGCTCCTTTGCGCTGTTTACCAGCGCATTGGTCACATCCAGATGGGCGATGGCCGGAAATTCCACTGGCACGTACTCCTTGGAGGTGCCTTCCATGCGGATGGCTCCGGTGGCCACCACCAGATCGCCGCCCTTCACCGGCAGGGCCATGCCACCGCAGGTGCCGATGCGGATAACCGTATCCACGCCAATCTGATGCAGCTCCTCGATGCCGATGGCCGCTGAGGGACCGCCCATACCAGTTGACATAACATATACTGGTTCCCCCTCAATCTCGCCCACCCAGGTGGTGTATTCCCGGTTTTGTGCCACAAATCGCGGATTTGCAAGGTGCGCAGCGATTTTCTCCACCCGCCCCGGATCGCCCGGCAGAATGGCGTAGCGCGCCCCGGCTTCATTGATAAATCCGATATGGTAAGGTTTCTGATGTTCATTATACATAAGCCTGACCCCCTTTTTCTTAACCATACACGATTTCACCCCATTTTGCAATGGAATTTCCTGTTACATGAAAAAGAATGTGCCATTGGCACATTCTCGCGCCGAGGAGCGGTTGCTTCAGCAACCATCTACCACTGCGCCGAGTGCGCATCTTTGCAAGCTCTGCTTGCTTTTATGGAATAGGGAATTCTATCGGAATTTCCTATTCCATAAAAAGGACAGACGCCCGAAAACGTCTGTCCTTTTGTCATCTACCCTTTATTTTGCAGCCTTTTTGCCGCTGACTTCCATATCTTCCTTCGGAAGCTCTACCGTCATCTTATCCAGATGCCAGATATCGTCCACGTACTCCTGGATGGTTCGGTCGGAAGAGAACTTGCCGCTGCATGCGGTATTCCAGAGAGCCTTCTTTGCCCACTGCTTCTCGTCTCGGTATACAGACTCGATCTTGGCATGGGTCTCTGCATAGGACCGGAAATCCTTCAGGATGAAGTAGGTATCTGCCCGATCGCTGTTGTTCGTATTCAGCAGAGAATCATACAGGTCGCGGAACATCTCCGGATCCTGGGGTGCATAATAACCATTGATCAGCTGCATCAGCACGTGACGGATATCCTGATCGGAATTGAAGATATCCATGGGATTGTAGCCGCCATGCTGCTCATAATTGATAACCTCGTCTGCGCTCAGACCGAAGATAAAGGCGTTTTCCTCACCCATCTCTTCTACCATTTCCACATTTGCACCGTCCATGGTTCCGATGGTCAGGGCTCCGTTCAGCATGAACTTCATGTTACCGGTACCGGACGCCTCCTTGCTGGCGGTAGAGATCTGCTCAGATACATCTGCTGCAGCGAAGATCAGCTCTGCGTTGGAGACACGGTAATCCTCGATAAAGACAACCTTGATCTTGCCGCTAATAGACGCGTCGTTGTTGATCACGTCTGCCACGGAGTTGATAAGCTTGATGGTCAGCTTCGCGCGGCGGTAGCCTGCTGCTGCCTTTGCTCCGAAGATAAAGGTTCTCGGATAGAATTCCATATCCGGATGCTCTTTGATCTTATTATACAGATACATCACATGCAGGATGTTCAGCAGCTGACGCTTGTACTCATGCAATCTCTTAACCTGTACATCGAAGATGGAGCGCGGGTCTACGGTGACGCCGTTGTGCTCCTGGATGTATTTCGCCAGACGCACCTTGTTCTGATACTTGATGTTCATGAACTCCTGCTGCGCCTTCTCGTCGTCTGCGTAGACTTTCAGCTTGCTGATCTGGGACAGGTCGGTGATCCACTCGTCGCCGATGTGGTCGGTCACCCACTGAGCCAGCAGCGGATTGCCGTGAAGCAGGAAACGACGCTGGGTAATACCGTTGGTCTTGTTGTTGAACTTCTCCGGCATCATCTCGTAGAAATCCTTCAGCTCCTGCTTTTTCAGGATCTCTGTATGCAGTCTCGCTACGCCGTTTACAGAATGGCCTGCCGCGATAGCCAGATGAGCCATCTTGACCTGTCCGTCGTAAATGATAGCCATCTTGCGGATCTTCTCCTGATCGCCCGGATATTTTGCCTGGATATCCAGTACAAAACGACGGTTGATCTCCTCCACGATCTGGTATACACGGGGAAGCAGACGGGAGAACAGCTCGATAGGCCATTTCTCCAGGGCCTCTGCCATGATGGTGTGGTTGGTGTAAGCGCAGGTCTTAGTCGTTACATCCCATGCCTCGTCCCACTCCAGGCCTTCCTCGTCGATGAGGATACGCATCAGCTCGGCTACCGCTACAGTCGGATGGGTATCGTTCAGCTGGAACGCCGCCTTCTCGTAGAACTTGCGGATGTCGTCATGATTTCTCTTATAACGGGCAATGGCCTCCTGCACGCTGGCGGAAATAAAGAAATACTGCTGCTTCAGACGCAGCTCCTTGCCTGCCATATGGTTGTCGTTGGGGTACAGAACCTCTACCAGCAGCTTCGCCAGGTTTTCTTCCTCTACGGCCTGCTGATAATCGCCCTTGTCGAAGGCGTCCAGGCGGAAGGTATTCATGGCCTCTGCGTCCCAGATACGAAGGGTATTCACTACGTTATTGCCATAGCCTACTACCGGAAGGTCGCAGGGGATAGCCCGTACGGCCTGATAGCCCTTCTGGATAAAATGGTTCTTGCCGTTCTGATCGACCTCTACGTCTACGTAGCCGCCGAACTTGACGATCTTCGCGTACTCCGGACGGCGGAGCTCGAAGGGATTGCCGTCCACAAGCCAGTCGTCGGGAATTTCTTTCTGATATCCGTTCTCAATTTTCTGCTTGAACATACCATAGCGGTAACGGATGCCGCAGCCGTATGCCGCATAACCCAGGGTTGCCAGAGAATCCAGGAAGCAGGCTGCCAGTCTTCCCAGAGCTGCGTCCGGCTCCTGATCCTCGATTACGTTCAGATCGCAGCCCAGCTCCTCCAGAGCTTCCTTTACTTCGTCATAATAGGTTAGGTTAATCAGGTTATTGCCAAGAGCACGGCCCATCAAAAATTCCATGGACATGTAATACACGATCTTCGGATCCTGCTTTTTCATCTGCTCCTGGGTTGCAATCCATGCGTCGATGATCGCGTCCTTGGTAGCCAGCGCTACCGCATGAAAAATCTGGTGCTGTGTTGCCTCTTCAATGGGTGTCCGGTACAGAGTCTTCACGTTGTAAACTACGCTTCTCTTAAAGAGTTCCTTGTCGAAGGGTCTCTTATTCATAATAGTTTCCTCCTCTTTGATACCGTTTATCACTGTTCACTCCGTTCACAGTGACACGCTTCGCAATGCACAGAAAGTATGCTGTCCGCATCATTTCGTGCTGCAAGACCAGAACGCGCTTACGCGCGCTCTACGCCCATGGTAACATTCTCGCCGTTGATACTCCAGTCCTTCACGTAGCCATTGGCCTCGTCGAACTTCACATCCACTGCCAGAACCTCGGACTTGATCTGATCCGCATTGGCCCTGATCAGCTCTTCGATCTTCTCATTGCCCTTGCAGGAAATCACGATCTTGTCGGTTACCTGGAAATCTGCCTCTTTCCGCATGGTCTGCACCTTGCTGATGATCTCGCGGACAAAGCCCTCCTCGATCAGTTCCGGTGTGAGCTTGGTGTCCAGCACTACGGTGATGGTATTGTCACCGTCAGATACAAAGCCTTCGGTCTGCGCCATGTCAATCAGCAGATCCTCTTCAGATAATACCACATTTGTACCGTTTACGTCAAATGTGAGGCTTCCCTTCTCCTTCAGCTCGTCCATGGCGGTATTGCCGTCCACCTCAGACAGGTGCTGGCGGATGCCGTTCAGGAACTTGCCGTACTTGGGTCCTACGGTCTTCAGCTGCGGTTTGAAGCTATATGTGGTAAATGCGCGGACGTCGTCGGTAAAGTCTACCTTTTTCACGTTCAGCTCGTCCTCGATAATCTCGCAGTAGTACTCAGCCAGCTTGTAGGGAGCCTTTACATACATCTGGGCAATGGGCTGACGGTTCTTGATGTTCGCGGTGTTACGGCACGCACGGCCCATCACAACGATCTTCAGAACCTCATCCATATCGCGCTCCAGCTCTTCGTTGATCCATGCCTTGTTTACAGTCGGGAAGTCGCACAGATGGATGCTCTCGGGAGCATCCTTGTCGATGCTTCTTACCAGATTCTGGTAAATTTCTTCTGTCATGAAGGGTACCATGGGCGCTGCCGCCTTGGAAATGGTTACCAGGGAGGTATACAGGGTCATATAAGCATTGATCTTATCCTGCTCCATGCCCTTTGCCCAGAAACGCTCACGGCTGCGGCGTACATACCAGTTGGACATATCGTCCACGAACTCCTGAAGGGCTCTTGCTGCCTCCGGGATCCGGTAATTGTTCAGGTTATCGTCTACCTCGCCTACTACGGTGTTCAGCTTGGACAGAAGCCATTTGTCCATGACACTCAGGGAATCATAATTCAGCTCATACTTCGTTGCGTCAAATTCGTCAATGTTGGCATACAGCACGAAGAACGCATAGGTGTTCCAAAGGGTACCCATGAATTTACGCTGTCCTTCCTGTACGGCCTTTCCGTGGAAACGGTTGGGCAGCCAGGGCGCGCTGTTGATGTAGAAATACCAGCGGATGGCGTCTGCGCCGTATTTATCCAGCGCGTCAAAGGGATCTACCGCATTTCCCTTGGACTTACTCATCTTCTGGCCGTTCTCATCCTGTACATGGCCCAGAACGATGACGTTCTCGTAAGGAGCCTTGTTGAACAGAAGCGTGGACTCTGCCAGCAGGGAGTAGAACCAGCCTCGGGTCTGGTCTACGGCCTCGGAGATAAACTGTGCCGGGAACTGCTGATGGAACAGCTCCTGATTTTCAAACGGGTAATGATGCTGCGCGAAGGGCATCGCTCCGGAGTCGAACCAGCAGTCCAGTACCTCCGGTACGCGGCGCATGGTCTTGCCACAGCAGGGGCATTTCATGGTGATCTGGTCAATGTACGGGCGATGGAACTCGACGGTCTTCGCGTTCTCGTCGCCGCTCATTTCATAAAGTTCTTCTCTGCTTCCGATGGACTCCTGGTGTCCGCAGCCTTCACACTCCCAGATGTTCAGCGGAGTTCCCCAGTAACGGTTACGGCTTACGCCCCAGTCCTGAATGTTCTCCAGCCAGTCGCCGAAACGTCCCTTACCGATGCTCTCCGGGATCCAGTTGATGGTATTGTTATTGCGGATCAGGTCATCCTTTACCGCGGTCATTTTGATGAACCAGGACTCACGCGCGTAGTAGATAAGCGGTGTGTCGCAGCGCCAGCAGAACGGGTAATCATGCTCGAACTTGGGCGCGTCAAAAAGCTTGCCCTCTGCGTCCAGATCCTTCAGGACTTCGGGGTCAGCCTTCTTTACAAACATACCTGCATACGGCGTCTCGGCGGTCATGTTACCCTTGCCGTCCACGAACTGTACGAAGGGCAGGTCGTAGTTGCGGCCCACACGTCCGTCGTCCTCACCGAAGGCCGGCGCGATATGAACGATACCGGTACCATCGGACATGCTGACATAGTTGTCTACCGTTACATAGAAACCTTTCTTATGCTGCTTTGCAGCTGCCTCTCCGGCGCAGGCAAACAGCGGCTCGTACTCCTTGTACTCCAGATCTTTTCCGACATATTTTTCCAGAACCTCGTAGGCGGGCTTGCCTTCCTCTGCGAGACCGCCCAGCACCTTGTCTGCCAGGGCCTCTGCCAGGTAGTAGGTGTAGCCGTCTGCTGCCTTGACCTTTACGTAGGTGTCGCTGGGGTTCATACACAGACCCACGTTGGACGGCAGGGTCCAGGGGGTGGTGGTCCATGCCAGGAAGTACGCGTCCTCATCCTTTACCTTGAAGCGGACGATGGCGGAGCGCTCCTTCACCTGCTTGTAGCCCTGGGCTACCTCATGGCTGGAAAGGGGGGTACCACAGCGCGGGCAGTAGGGAACGATCTTGAAGCCCTTGTACAGCAGGCCCTTCTTCCAGATCTCCTTCAGCGCCCACCACTCGGACTCGATGTAGTTGTCATCGTATGTGACAAACGGATGCTCCATGTCTGCCCAGAAACCTACGGTGCCGGAGAAATCCTCCCACATGCCCTTGTATTTCCAGACGCTCTCTTTACATTTGCGGATGAACGGGTCCAGGCCGTACTGCTCGATCTGCTCCTTGCCGTCCAGACCCAGCATCTTCTCGACCTCCAGCTCTACCGGAAGTCCGTGGGTATCCCAGCCGGCCTTTCTCGGTACCATGTAGCCCTTCATGGTGCGGTATCTGGGGATCATATCCTTGATAACACGGGTCAGCACATGGCCGATATGGGGTTTACCATTGGCGGTAGGCGGTCCGTCGTAGAAGGTGTAGGTCTCGCCTTCCTTGCGGCTGTCCATGCTCTTCTCGAAAATGTGATTTTCATCCCAGAACTTTTCAATCTCTTTCTCACGGCCGACGAAATTCAGGTCGGTTGATACTTTGTTGTACATGATTTTTCCTCCTTTTGAAATCACTGAAAACCCTGTTCTCCAGAATTTCAGATTCGCGGGGCGGCGTCCGAAGGGACTTGTGCCTTTCGCGAAAAAAAACGACCCTTGTCCTGTAACAGGACAAAAGCCGATCGCTTCTGTGAAACCACCTTATTACAACATGCCATCACATGTGTCTCCCATAACGGAGGAGTCCCGCCGGAGCCTACTGGTATTGCTTTTCGGATACAAAACGCTTTCAGCCCGGAGCTCGGAAGTGATTTTCAAAAAGTCCTACTCGCACCGGGCTTCCACCATCCCCGGTTCTCTGTGCCTTTTGGCGCTTTTCTACTCTCTTCGTCTGTGCCTTTTGTTGTTTAGTTTTCTTGCTATTGGCTAGTATACCCCGTTTTTGCGGGATTTGTCAACCATTCGGCCGGATTTTACCCATTTTTTCTTAAGGAAATTTAAACTTTTCTCGGAAGCCCTTGCGCCCTTTCCGGAAATGACCTATACTTAGAATCAAAATGTTACAAATTTATTCCAGGAGTGCTTTTATATGAAGTTTTCACATAGATTTCGGTTTTTTACGGGTCTTCTGACCCTTTCCCTGATGGGTTCCCTCTGCTTCAACCCCGTTTCCGCAGAAGCTGCGAAAAAAGCCTCGAAAAGGACGGCCGCGCAAATCGCCGCGGAAAAGGCTGCCGCCGAGCAGATCGAGGCCGAGCGCCAGGCTGCTTATAATAAGGATATCGATTCCAACGCCATCGACGGCTGGCCCCAGGGCCCGCAGATTTACGCGGAATCCGCCATCGTCATGGAGGCTTCCAGCGGAGCCATCCTTTATAATAAGGATATGGATATGAAAAATTATCCGGCCAGCATCACGAAGATTATGACCGCGCTTTTAACCCTGGAGAACTGCTCGCTGGATGAGACGGTCACTTACTCTTACAACGCGACCCACACCATCGACGCGGGAAGCAGCAGCATCTACACTACTGAGGATGAGCAGCTCACAGTGGAGCAGTCCCTCTACGCGCTGATGCTGGAGTCCGCCAACGAGTGTGCCAACGGTCTGGCGGAGCATGTAGCCGGTTCCATTGATGCCTTTGCGGAAATGATGAATCAGAAGGCGGCGGAGCTGGGCTGTACCAACACCCATTTCGCCAATGCCAACGGCCTCCACAATGACGAGCACTACACCAGCGCCCACGACATGGCGCTGATTACCCGGGCCGCCATTCAGAACGAGGATTTTCTCCATATCTCCGGCACGGCCAAGTATCAGATGCAGCCTACCAACAAGCGTGACGAAATCACCTATATGACCAATCACCACTATATGATTGCCCCCTACAAGGGGATCACCAAGTACCTGGACGATTCGGTCATCGCAGGCAAGACCGGTAATACCAGCGTGGCCAAGGGCACTCTGGTCACGGTAGCGGAGCGGAACGGCATGACGCTCATCGTCGTGACCATGCGGACCCAGTCCACCGGTGAGAAAGGCGTGCCGCTGTTCACCGATACAGCCTTGCTTCTGGACTACGCCTCCGAGAATTTTACGCCCTTTAATGTCTCCGAAAATGAGACCAATTTCTCGGTATCCGGCTCCTCTTATATCGGAAGCGCCATCTTCGGACAGTCCAAGCCGCTGATTCAGATCGACACCGGCGCGGACATCGTGCTTCCCAACGGCGTCTCCTTTACGGACGCCTCCCCGGAGCTGACCTTCCAGGATGAAAATGCGGATTCAGATGTGATTGCCAGCCTGTCCTATACCTACAACGGGGAACCGGTGGGTACGGCGGATATTTCTCTTACTAAGGATAATTTACAGGAATTTACATTCGATAAGGAAACCGATTCCGGAGAAACCGCGGATACAGAAACTAGCGGAACCGAAGAACCGGTTCAGCAGACTCATTTTATCAAGATTAATGTGCGGCTGATTCTGATCGTGGCGGCAGTGCTCCTGCTGCTCTTCCTGCTGTACCGGCTGATCCGGCATCTGATGAAGACCTTCCAGCTTACCCTTCGTCTGCCGAAGCTACAGCGGAGACGCTCACGGAACCGACGGAGCTCCTTCCATGGCATGAAGCCTGCTGCAAAGAATAAAAAGCCGGAGAAACGGTATCATCGGACGCCAAAGGATCGAGGCGGATGGGATGATCTAGATCTTTAATATCCCTTTTGCCTCCGCCAGCCGTTCGTCAAATTGTTCATAGAAATCCCTGCCTTTTTTCCAGGGCTTCTGATAAAAACTTTTTAAAATATACAGATCCACCATTTTCTGGTATTTCTCACCGTCCTGCTCTCTGAGCCGGGCGGTGATTTCTTTCAGAAAATAATGCCAGTCGATGATGAATTTCTCATTGCGCTTCAGATCCGGCGTGTCGATCCATTTCTGCACCTTCACCTTGGACTTGGGCTCCTTAGGACATTCATGCACCTGCAGGAAATACTGAAAGCTGTGGTTCTCATAAAGCCTTCCCAGCGGAAAGATCCGGCAGAAGCCCGGCCGCAGCCCATGGATGCTGCAGCGCCCCTCCGCGTTCAGAAAGCCGCAGCGCTCCTGCTCTCCCGAAGTCTTCATATTCGGCAAAATGATGCCCTCCACCAGATTCAGTTCCAGTTTATCCTCCAAAAGCGCCTCGAAGCTGACGCCCAGCCCCGTGGTCAGCCGCCACACATCAAAGGGATCCAGAATAATCGTGCTTCCCATGCTCTCGCAGCACTGGGAACACCCCGCGCACCCGCCGCAGTCCGCCTTCACCATATCCCGGGGCCCGTAGAGCCTTCCGTCGGAGACCTCCTTCATATCAATTTCACGTTCCATCGTTTTTCTCCTTGTCTGTTTTCTTATTTTATGGTACACTCTTTAAGTGAAGTCAGTCAAGACTGACTCGCAGGTTTCTGTAGCTCAGCAGGATAGAGCGTCCGCCTCCTCAGGTAGAACCATGACGGAACCCTTTTGGAGAAAAAGGGTAGCGTTTGAGGGTCACTTAAGGATGCGAAATCTGAAAAATCAGAAGAGATAAGAAAGAGATAGTTCATCACAGAAGTGATAGAATTATAGATGATGGTAGCCGGAGCCAAAGGGTCGAAAAATCCCGGAAATACGGCATTTGTTCTCGTAGTTAAATGGATATAACAATAGCCTCCTAAGGTTGTGCTCTACCAGCTGCCTTACGGGGAAAAGTGATCGTTGCCAGTCTCAATTTAATATAAGTCTCTGTAGCTCAGCAGGATAGAGCGTTCGCCTCCTAAGCGAAAGGCCGTGGGTTCGAATCCCGCCAGGGACGCCAGCAAACACGCCGAAAACCTTTGATTTATCAGGGTTTTCGGCTTTTCTTATTTCTGCGGCTTTTGTGGCTTTTTTGCAAAAAACCTTGGTTTGCTAACATTTGCTAACGAGATTTGGCCTTTTGCTAAGAAAGGCGGTAAGTCAGAGGTTCGATTTTTACCAAAGGAACTTGCAAACATTTGTTAGCAGAAATTAGAGGAAGTTGCAAACAAAATCGCGAATTTGCTAACATCGCTCAAAAATGCTTTCAGAACCTTGCTAACAAAAAAAGTGTTTGGTCACTGTGCAAAGTGGTTCAAACGAAGAAAACCTCTCACAAAGTGAGAGGCGTTCTTCTGAGGGAGGGACTTTATAAAGCTTTTGCCAGCTGCTTGAGCAGTGCGGCAGTTTCGGGATTTTTAAGCAGTTCCAGTATCTTCGCTGCATCACTTTCATCACTTTCAGTGACGGCAGTATCCGCAGTTTTAGGCTCTGTATCTTCAACAGGGTCAGGGGTCTTGGATGAGTAAAATGCTTCCTCCAATCGCTGAGCGTTTATGCAGCGATCCTCGTCGATGATGTGAGAGTAGACATCTGCAACCATTTTTACCTGAGCATGACCAGAGTCGCCCTGGACGGATTTCATATCGCCACCATTGAGTTTCAGCTTGTAGGTGATACTGGAGTGACGGAGAGAATGGAATACAACATGAGGCAGTCCGTTTTCTTTGATAAGTTTATTGAAAGCACGGTTAATCACCTGGCTTTCCATCGGACGGCCATTGCTGGAGCAAAAGACCAGGTTATTGTCGATGTATTCATCTCCAAACAGATCCATCAGCTCATCAATTTCTTTTTTTCTCTCTACCAGCATATAGGCAACTGTTTTCGGCAGGTACACGCGGCGAATACTGGTTTTGGTTTTAGGCTCTTTCAGGACCAGAGCAGTATGGGTACTGGCTATGCAAGGTGGAAACTTCTTAATAACACCTTTGTCGCTCAAATCGTCCAATGCACCTCGTGTAACCCGTTGCAGCTCTTTGTTGACGAATATATAAGCTGAACCATTTTCTATGCTCTGTGGTGCAATATCAATGCAGTCCCAGGTAAGGCCCAGCATTTCACCAATGCGTAAAGAGCAGGAGAACGCCAGATTTAAGGCAAGGGAGAGGATAGGATCATCACAGACTTCCATAGCCTTGCTCAGCGTTTCGGCAGTCCATATATCCCGTTCTTTATGTTCTTCTTTGGGAAGTGTCGCATTCAGGACAGGGTTACGGCTGATTAGTTCCCAACGCACCGCCTGATTAAAGGCACTGCGAAGTAGCTTGTGAATTTCTCTTACTGTATGCGGGGTCAGATATTCGCTTGTGGGTTTGCGGTTGTTGACGCTTACCGTTTTCACAGAGAGCAGATCACGGTAATACTTATCCATCATCCTTGGAGTGATGTCGGATAGTAACATATCTCCGATAATAGGAGTTATGTAGTTTCTCGCCAGACCACGGCGGCTTTCATATGTTGACATTGCCCAGGTATTTACACCATAGATGGACATATATTCATCGAGCAGATCGTTCAGGGTCTTTGCCGTAGGAATAAAGAAGGTTCCAGAGTCCTGCTCATACTCAATTTGCTTTTTTCGTTTTTTTGCTTCTGCATTTGTGCTGAAGGTTTCCCAACGCTGTCTGCGTTTTCCGTTTTCATCTGTGTAATCATACACCACAGAATATTTGCTTTTACGCTTCACGATAGATGCCATTTTCATTGCTCCTTTCTGAGATTTTCACATAATGAGTTTGCTTTTGATACCAGGCTTCAAAACTGCTGGTAATGATACGAATTCTTCGATCAACCAAGGTCGTCTCAAAATAGCCCCTTTTAACAAGGTCATAAGCTGTGCCAGATTTCAGCCCCAAAAGATCCGCCATTTCCGGAACTGACATCGTAGTATGCCTCCATTTCTCTCCGGGCGGTGTACCATCCACTTTTTTATAGTGGAACTGGCCGGCATACCAATCTTCAAAGCTATCCAGCATAACTCTCATTCGTCCGGCCACTTGAATTGTTTTGAAATAGTTCTTTTTAACCAACCAGTAGGATTCTACTTTACCAAGCCCAAGCATTTTGCCCATCTCTGGTACAGACATACTGGTCTTTACTCTTTGTTTTTGCATGGCTTTTGCCTCCTCTATAAAGTTTTTCTTGCTATGGCCTCATTGTAAGAGAAAGCAGAAAAAAAGTTAAGGATGTCGATTTGGAGATCGGCATCCTTGACAAATCATTCATCTGCGTGATCCAGCCAGTCATCAAAGCTCTTTTTGGAAATGCGGATATGACCGCCGACTCTGACGCTGTGGAATACACCCTGTTTTACCAGATTATATGCTGTGGGACGACTGATACCCAGAATGTCCTGAATCTCATCGACCGTATAGGTTCTTTTGTCATAGCTGACAGGATTTTGTTCATTAAAGCGGTTCAATTCCGCAATTCTTGCTTCAAACATAAAAACGCCTCCTTTATCCGGTAAGTGGCCTTACGGAGCCTCCATTTCCTCCGGAATATGAATATCTAAACTAACTTGCAGAGCATCATCAATCGCTCTCATTTCTTCGCGAGATACGCGCCCAATGTACGATAAAACACGCCTTTTATCAATCGTTTTAATTTGCTCCAGCAGAACAACAGATTTCAGTCCAAGCTCTGGAACGCTCTCCAGTGCATAGTGTGTGGGCAGCTCCTTTTTCTTAATCCATTTACTGGTGAGTGGAGCTACGATCAAAGTGGGGCAGAAAAAATTCCCCACATTGTTTTGAAGAACCAGGACAGGACGGGTGCCGCCTTGCTCTGATCCAAAATAAGGGTTCAAATTGGCATAATATAAATCCCCACGCTTATAAATCCAATCTTCTTTCATGTTCATCCTCCTATGTTTTGAGATTTGATTATGTAAGAAGGAGGCTCTGCAAATTACAGAGTCTCCTTCAATTTAGCGCCTGTTTTATCCCTTACTTGTCCACGACACCCCAGGGATTTGGGTAATCATTAAGCCGCAGGTGGCTGGCCTGCTTCTCAGGAGTTTCACCTCCACTTCGTTTGGTCTTACCCATGGCCTGCGACGGTTATTATCACGCTCGGACTATGGCTGTAAGAGAGCTTTCCTCCTTGTTATGCCATGACCGGATGCCATCCGATGTATTCCAGCCTGATATATTTCTGATAAACCGAAAACTCATCTATACAGCAAAAATGGGTTGGCCTGTTATGCGAGTGGCAGCTCTCAGAAAATATACCGCTGATGTAGCGGCTATTACGCCCAAAGAGGATCAAACTTAATGATTCGTATATGAGGTTGTCAAGGTGCAAGTGAAAGGATTTCCCTCTCACTTGCTACTGCCACTTTTTTAGAAAATCGCAACCAACTTTTTTATTTTTTCTTCAATTTTTTTCAATCGCTTATCTGCGGCTTGCCGAGTAATACCATATCGTTGGGCTAAACAAGTTGCATTTGGTATTTTCATTTCATAATAGGACAATATAAAATCTCGTTCTGCTGGACTCAGTTTCAATAGAGCTTGGTGTAAATCCTCAAGAAGTAAATTCTGAATAGCTTGTTCCGCAGTATCAACAGATTCATCCACAAACAAATCTGTATCCTGATAACCTTCCTCTGTGCCGTCACGATCTCCCACATGAGAAGCCGGGAATATAGAGCGACTTTTCTCATGTTCCTGGAGATAGCGGCTGTGGCGGTCCTCCTGTTGGTATTTTTCAAAATCTTTGCGAGAACATTCCATGATAATGCGGTCATCTTCATCACGGAACATTTTGACTGTTTCAACAAAAAAGCGCCCAGTAAAGCAACCATTGCGGCGTGCCTTACTGAACGCTGAAAAACTGATTTCCTCCCATTCCTGTGGGCTGTTATTTTTCCAAATGAATACTCTCGTCATATCCTTTCCTCCGTTCAAATTCTTGGTAGTCAGCGAATTTGAACGGTGTCATGGATATTTTGCTATGTACGCCTCCCAGCGCATACCGGCCTCCTAATACCGGGCAAAGAAAAAGGCCGGAAGTGTTTTCACCTCCAGCCATGTTCCTGCCGCCATATTGCAGCAGGAATGAAAAAAGCCCGGTTAATGCCGGGCCTTATGTAGAAATGTATTCAATTTAGCGCATTCCTGCCACTATAACAAGTATAGCAGGTCGGAAGTCGGAAGGGAGTAGGGATTAGGTCGGGGATTTGTCGGGATTTAGTCGGGATTTAGTCGGGGCAGCTCCTCCAGGACTTCTGGAATAGAATATCCAAACAAGCAAACAGAAAATAAATAGATGGCTTCTCGTTTTCGGTCATAAAAGACACTGCGCTCTATATTTAGTTCTTCCAGCAATTCTTTCTCTGTACTGTTGAACCGATAGATAAATTGCTTAGTCAAAATTTCATAGTAAAGTTCTCCTCGATCCGGATACCGTTTCAGACGAAGGAGTGCACGGTCAATAATATTGACCAGCATTTGATTTTGAACAAGGCAGCAAACTTTTTCTTCAAAGGCTTGCAGTTCAATATCTGGTGCAAAATTTTCAAGATAGCAGAGGCCAGACTCTATATCTTGTTCTCCCATAATCCAAGCAGTTTCTTGTAATTCTTCTGCCCGTTCACTCAGAACCCAGACTACATCACGGTAAATCTTTAGAATCAGCTTACTTCTATGAAACGCAGCGTCGCTGTTAAGCCCCAAAGCTGTTAGCCTGCTGTTACATTTTTGGATTGTTGTGCTTTCTTTTCTCATAGAACATCCCTCCTTGTTCGCAATATTGCGAACATATTAGGTACAAAATAGCATAGCAGAGGAGCGTGAGAGAGGGCAGTGCCTCTCTCTATTCCCCCATTTGGTTATATCAGGTTTCTGGATTTTAGACGAATCTGCATTGCTTGCTTGGAAACCTCAAAAATATTTGCCATTTCAGCAATGAGCTGTTCATCTGTCCGGCCTATTTTAAGCCGGTAAAAACATTTTTTGATCTGCGGTAAAGGCATCAGCAGAGCAGAAGCCAGAGTATCCGCCTGACGCTCAATTATGCCATGACTTTCGTCGGAAGAAACATTTCCGTTATAAGCAGCAACATCTCCAGTACCAGAGTACAACTTCTTATGTAGTACCCAATGAGCCAGCTCATGGGCACAGGTAAAACGGAGCCGCCCTAATTTTGACGGATCACAAAGCCGTTCATCAATTAAGATTGTACCGGCTCTTACTGCAATCATTCGATACTGTCTCTGTATCTGGTCATATAAGACAACAGCACCGTCATCGAAAATTGTTTCCCCTAATATCTTGGGGTTTTTTCTTAGTGTATGAAACTCCAGGATTAGATCAAACTTTGTCTCGATAATGGTTTCGATTGGCACAGGACATGGTTGCCCGGATAGCAGAGAGGGATCATATTCCATCAGGATTTTTCGCCCTACTGCCTCGATTGCTTCTGTACGGATTTGTGGAATTGACAAAGCTCTCCCCCCTATCGTTTACGCTCCTTTAGCATTTTCATAAATGTCTGCCATTCTTCATCGGTAGCATCTACTTCTTTTGCCACACGCAAGGCTGCCCGAACAATATCTTTTTCCATGATATAGTCTGGCAAATCAGCAGATACTGTATTGCGTGATTTTGCAGCCAGATCCAAAAGCAACTCATGTTCTGATTTATCCAAATTCAGAAAGGCAGAGATGCGTTCCACAAAATCTCCATTGGGTGCAGGACGGCGGCTTTGCTCAATATCACACAGATAACCGTAAGCAATATTCAAATGCTTGGCTGTATCGCGTAAATTGAATTTGTGCGCCTTGCGTTTCTCGGCTATAAATGATCCAAAAGTTATATTGCCCACAGCATTCACCTCTCATTTGTTCGACGAACTGCGAACATCTTGCTTATATTGTATATCGAACATCTGTTCACTTCAAGGATAAAAATTTCATTTGAAAAGAGGTGTTAAAAATCAATAACACCTCTTTTGCGCTATATAAATTCCTGAGCGATTTGCTGCATTTCCGTAATGCACTCTTTGGGAGAGAGAATTTTTATTTTCCCTTTGAATTTGAATATCCAGCCATAAAAAGTTCCACTGGGGTTCACTTCAATTTTGGCTGTGAAGTGTGTATCATCATACCTATCAACAGCAGCATCTTCTCCATAATGATCTATGATTACTCTCATCAATTCGTTTTCACATAGAAGGGTTACTTCCTTCGATGACTCCGATGTAAACATATCAACCATTTTATTTGTATAGGAGGCTACATCAAATCCCTCTATCGGCATAAAGTAAGTTTCCAGATTTTCTACACTTGTTAGCCGATCTACACGGAAGTGAGCAATTTTCTGATGCTTCAGAGAAAATCCAATCAAATAGTAATGGTCATTTTTCCATTCAAGCGCATAAGGATTTACGACATAATAATATCCATCATGCTTTAAGATTTTCTTTTTTTCTTGAGTATATTCATAGTATTGGAACCGAATTTGCTGATGGTTTCCAATCGCTGTTTGGATATTGTCAATGATGTAGTAAACCTTTTCATTATGCGGTTTGACACGGCTGGATAAAGCAGCAAATTTTTGAAGCTGCTTTGCCTGATGTAGACTGGTCAGACGGCATAATTTCTGCACCAGCTCCTCAGACTTCTTGGCAGAAATGATCTTCGAGGATGCTACTGCGTCTGTCAGCATTTTCAGTTCTGGATACTCAAACAGGCGGTTTCCCATAAAATATTGGTTTTGGGTACTCTTAACCACCACAATATCAATCCCCGCATCGATCAGCGCATTGGTATCTGCGTAAACAGTCTGCCGCACTGCCTGAATTCCTTTTCCATTCAGATGGGCAATGATGTCAGATACTGTGGCGGGATGGTTTTCATCGGTCCGCTCATAGAGAAACCGGAGTAATTCCAGTATCCGCATATTTGTTGAATTCTGCATACTTCACCTCCTCGATTCTTAAAATGGCCTATTTTGTATGGTGTCCAGCCCCAAAGACCAGAAGCAGGGCGACAGCACAGAGAAGCAGGCCGATCCAATTTCGATCTATAATCAGCTTGATCACCGCCACAAGCAGAAGTCCGCCTACCAGGAGCAC
Source organism: Laedolimicola ammoniilytica (assembly GCF_025567165.1). Classification (NCBI taxonomy): domain Bacteria; kingdom Bacillati; phylum Bacillota; class Clostridia; order Lachnospirales; family Lachnospiraceae; genus Laedolimicola; species Laedolimicola ammoniilytica. The sequence continues at coordinate 145,147 of NZ_JAOQKC010000001.1, read as the reverse complement.
AACGCCATTCATTCAGCGTCCTCCCGAAGCATAGTTTCCCATGTTGATGTCCAGCACCCCTCTGGGCGGCTGGATCAAGGCATCTTCATATTGGCACTTCCACTGGATCTCCCGGCACATCTGGCCATCCGCCACGCCGTCTATGGTTTCCCCATCCTCAATGGGGTTATCATGCTCCAGAATATAGGACGCTGCATTATAGGCGTGGTTTACCACCCAGTTGGGGTCCATGCCGTGGAAGTGGTACTGGAGATCCGGCAAAAACAGGGTGCTCATGCCCACCGTGTCGATGAGCATATCCTCCGTGCCCTCGATGTTGAAGAAACGGACATTGACGCCAAAGCGGATGAACCGATCCGGCCCCTCAATCTGATGGGAGCGCACATCCTCTGCCAGAAACAGCTTACCGCAGTTCTGGAAATAGAACGCCTCACAGGTGGGGTACAGCTCTGCCAGAGCCTCCAGAAAGTCGGCATCCAGGTTGGCACGCTCCAGCGCTGGAAGCGCCGCAGTCAGCATATCGGTGGCCACCACCTGATATTTGCACTCCCGGAAGATCCGGTCACGGTCCTCCTGGCAGTCCCACATCTGGCTCATCAGAAAGGCATCAAAGCCTTTGCCCTTGAACTTGTCGCATTTCATCACCATCAGCTGTACCGGGCACTTGCCGTCCTGAAATTCCGCGACATGATCCAGGGCGGCAAAGCCGGCCATTTTCTTATCATAACAGAAGCACTCTGTTGATCCGATGTGCTTCTCCATTATGGCAGTCATTTTTTCTTTATCCGGCATTTCTACCGGCTCTTTGAACAGCATCTGAATGAGATAGGGACCTCCGGGCTGGGGGCCTTTTTTGTCGTCCAGATTTTGCTGGAAAGCTTTATTGCTCATTTGGTTTCCTCCTTAATAATCAAGCAGGATAGGCACCTGCTGTTCCTCGGCAAACCGCATGGCCCGCCAGAACATGGAGAAGGCGAACTTGGCCAGGGATTGGGTGTCATACTGGGTGTGTTCCGGGATGTCTGCCTTGCTGTACTGTCCATCTGAGTCTACGGTTCCATCTACCGGGTATCCCTCCGTGTCTGCCCAGCCAAGGATGGTGTCCTCATCGGCCTGCCATGCCAGCTGGTTCAGCTTTTCCAGCTCCTTCCGCAGTCCGCCCAAGGTGGCGATAGCGGCGGTGTCATCGGTAGGCAAGGACCCTTGGAACAGAAAGCTGTCAGAAAGAGGGAGCCACCAGGTAGCCCCACGAAACAGGGACCACACCCGCTCCTCATCTGATGCAAGGCGGGCGACCAGAGGATGCTCCCCGAAGATCCAGTCCTTCTCCACGGTGGAAGGCACCGGTTCCTCGTATGTACGACAGGCGGCCACCAGCAGCATAGCGCCAAAGGCATCCCAATCCGGCTTATCGGTGTAATAGGGCCGCTCGTTGTCCTCCGGCCATGGAGTGTAGGGCGGTTGGTTCGGCTGGGAAATGGCGGCTAAGATCTGATCCCGCCAGTTCTCCACCGCCGCCTGAACCTCGGCCGAGGACAGCTCCTCCTCGTTGTCGGCGGGTTCTCCATCCGGGGTGATGCGGTTGAAAGAGTATCCGTTTTCCTCCGCCCACTGCTGCACAACAGTTTTCCAGTTGTGAGAATAGTACCGGGTCAGCGTCCCGGCGTAGATGTCAAGTCCCATAGTAATGTCTCCTTTTCAATCAAAATCCATCCAGACCAGGTGTTTTCCGCAGTGGAGGCACTGGAACAGATAGCATTGCAGATGCCCGCCATTGACAGATTCCCGGATCATTTCTTTTTGCTCATCGTCCCACATCGGATCGTCCAGTACCTCCTCCAGCACACCCAGGGCCCGCAGTTCCCTGGCACCCACATGGCCCAGGTAGGCGCAGTAGTCGCCGCAGTGGGCGCGCCAGTATTCCTGCTGCCAGCCGGAGTAGCCGGGGGTGCGGTGGATCAGCTCGTCCAGCTTCTCCGGATCGTCTACACCATCATCCACAGAGAAATCATCTTGAAAACTACCGTCATATTTCCGGGCTGCTTCGCCGTTGGCGATGCACTCTGGGCACAGATATGCAATATCCTCCACGGCGTAAAAGGGGGCTGTATAGAAAATATGGGTCGTCTTGCCACAGCAGTCGCAGACAACGCCGTCTGCGGATTCCTCAAAAGCCCCAGTTTCCAGAGGGTTTGGGTGATACCGGAAGGCGGGCAGGCCCAGCTGGGCCTGCCGTTCCTTCTCTTTCTGCTTTTCCTCCGGCGTTTTGGGCTTGGGGAGAGCATAATGATTGCCCCAGTTTTCCGCATAGTCCTTCAGCGTGCCCAGCCGCTTGAGGGTCTTTTTATCGGAACGATTTCCGATTTGGCAGAGCAGTTCGTAGGCGTCCTTCTTAAAGTCCAGCAGGTCATATACATCCACCAGCACTTCCTTGGCCTGCTGATCCTCACTCTGCTCAAGTTCTTCCTTGAAGGTATATAGAGCGCGGACATTGTCTGGACCTTCATTGGTCGCAACAAACTGTTTTTTTAGTTCGATATAGGTTTTCTGATATTCTGTCATTGGTCGCACCTCCCATCAATCCCACCAGAAATACCAGACAGTGGACTGCCACAGGACATCTGCCAAGGAGCCAATGCTTCCATCCTCATTCTGATCCAGATCTGGGCAGAAGCCATATTGCTCCACAGCCACTTCCATAGCTCTTTCCTTGGAGATCGGAGTCGGAAGTTCAAACTCCAATTCATCGTGGCTCATGGCGGCAGGGATGGCACCATGCTGCTCGAACCAGTATTTCGCCACTGCCATCAGGTCCGGCGTGTCGGGGCACTCATTCCAATTTCCAAAGGGCAGATAGGCGAAGATCTCCCAGGGGTTCTTGACCGGAATTTTGGCCAGAATGAGCGGATAGGTCATGTGGCTATCCGAATCCCAATAGCAGGAGAAGCGGTCATTGTCATAGCCGCCCTCCATCTCGCCCAGGACTTCCGCCTCCCAGTCCATGTCATCGTCCTCGGCTTCTTCCTTGCGCTGGCCGGTCAATTCCTCCAGAACCGCCTTTCCGTCCTTGATGGGAGCGGAGAGCATCTTCTTTCGATACTCCTCTACTGTTTTGAGGTCAAATTCGTAGAAGTCCGCATTGTGCTCCGGATCGGCGTTCATCACCAGACACTCCAACAGCGTTTCATCATCCGCCTTGATGAGCACGGGAACAAAGCCCTCCCGTACCCCCAGCCGCTGGGCGTAGCTGTATGCCGACATGATGGGGTCATCATCTGCCATGGATGGGAAATAGGTACACTCGCAGTCCAGATACTCCATGATGGCCTGAGCAACCTCGGAAGGCTCCAGCGTGTCCTCGTCGAAGTCCTGTCCCTGCCAGTTTTCAAACCGTTCCCCGATCACCTCTGCCATAGCCTGATAGTAGTCCTCGTCAAAGGGGATGAACAGGTAGGCTTCATCCTGGAACTCATCAGAGTGATACCGCTCCGGGCCGAAGAAGCGGAGGGCGTTGTCGTCAACATCGGCAGGATAGTAGGGGCTGTCGCCCTCTCCGTAGTAATAGCCTGCAAAGGCACGGCCTTGCTGATTGAATAGCACAGAGAACAGACAGCCGTCCAGCTCATCCCGGATAAACTCCCGCAGATCCACACTGGCAGGATCAGCTTTGACCTGTTTGGCCACTTCGCTGTATTCTTTCAGGAAGTCCTCACCCATCAGGTCGTGCTCCATGCACCAGCGCAGGTAGATGGCCATGTGGTTATAAGCGTTGATGGGGTCAATTGGCAGTTCCTTCTCCTCAATGCTCTCGATATGATAGGAGGCATCGTCCATCTCACCGTCAAAATCATCATTGGAAAGGGTGCCACGGGTGATAGCATCCTGACGATCAGGCTCCACCACAAAGCTGATGCCGTTCATTTTGCCCAGCAGGGCGTCCGCGTCATGGGCCAGCTTATATTCCAATTCATCCCGGTAGAGAGGAATCACCTGATAGAAGTTGACCTCCTCGCCACTCGGCAGAATGCAGACCTCGCTGCCATCTTCGGTATCCTGGGGACCAGTCAGAATGGCGGCGCACAGCTTTGTGTCCTTTGCAAAATCCTCCTCATTGTCCATGGTATGGCCGAAGCCCAGCCAGGTATCGCTGGCAATGGGAAGGCGGGCCAAGGATTTCAGCAGGCGGATGGGCCAGTACCACTTTTCGTCTTTCATGGACTCTTGATCCAGCTTCCAGTCCGCAGGCAGGGCAATGGCCAGCTCCGCCCGCTCCAGCTTATATTCCGCCAGTTCCTCCGGCACATTCATCCGGTGAGCGCCCATGCCCATGGTGACCAGGGTGCAGTAGTCCCGCTCCTCAGAGGGCGGCACCACGCAGATGTCCACATGGATGTCGGGAGAAACCAGCTCATGGAACACATTCTCGAACTTGCCGAAATACTGCTCAATGTGCCCCTCGACGGCTTCCATCTCCTCCTCGGTGTAGACTTCGGGATTACTGAATTCTTCCTCATCCTGCGTGTCATCATTGTCTGAGTGGTCGCAGCTGTCATCCTCCGGATCTCCCTTTATAGGCTCGTAACCGATCTTCAGGGTCATCTGTTCCTCCGGCAGGGAGACGCCGGGGCTGCGGGTGATGGTGTGCTTATCGTCCGCAGAAAAACCGATGGTCTCGCCGTCTTGCAGTGTCACATCACACGCCAGCACATAGGAGGCAAGGCTGGCCAAAAAGTCCCGCAGTTCCTCCGGCTCAGCGTCGGTGTTCAACACCTCCATTTCCTCCTTGCCAAACACATCCATGCCGTAGGTGTAGCCGTTTAGGCCCCCCTCGCTCCGGTACAGGCCGAACCAAACCCAGTTGAAGATGGGCAGTTCGTCCTCTTTGAGCATATCGGCAAGGCCCTCATAGAAACGAGGCTCAAATACCACGCCGCTGGTGTAGACACCGGTGGCGTATTTCTGCTTGCAGCACACTGCCATCGCCTTGGTGAACAGCTTGCCCCGTTCCAGCAGTTTTTCCTCCTCGCCCAATACAGCCACCATGATATGGGCCTTGTGCGCTTTGGCCACCTCTACGGCCTCTGGCCACATATAGTTGTTTTCGGCGTTGATCTCTGCTTCATTGTCAGGGATGTGACCGTGGAATAGTGTCACGATCAGCATCATATTGCCGACCCGCATTACCACAGCGTCATCGCTGTTCTCAACATCTTCGTCGCCCTCATCCGGCTCCTCATCTACGATGCCCCATTCTTCCCGCAGATCCCGGATCAACTGCTCCTTGTCCCACTCTGCTTTGGAGAGGAGCACAGATCCGGCAAAGGAACCCTTACGGTCAGTTTCCTCCTCGTCGGCGTCATCCTCAAGATCCTCTACATCTTCATCCAGATCATAGAGGGATTCATGTTCCAGTCCACAGATGAACTCCTCAAAGCTGTCTGCCAGATGGGTGATTTTATAGTCATTTTCCTGATCCACATGGACCACCGCAGGCTCTCCCTGGGGGCCGCAGGCACGGTAGTCCAGGAAAATCATATCGTGTCCGGCGCTGGGACAGTCGCAGATGGCCACACCGATGGCAGGATACTCCCACTCATCGATCATAAACTGGCTGCCCAGCTCTCCGCAGAGAGAGCAGCTCTTTTCTCGCCCGATGCCGAAAATGCCGGTGATAGCCACATGGTCATCTGCCCAAGAGGTAGGCTCATCGCAGGGATAGCAGGTATTCACCGGAATGCCGCCGTTGTGCTGCTTCATCAGCCAGATATAGGCGGCAGGAAGTTTATAGCCCAGTTCCTCCTCCACGCTGGCGATCAGCTCATCGGAAGGCGGATCGCTGACATACTCTTTCAGCGCATACATACTGTCGTCCCAGAAGTTGGTGAGGTCGAAGCCCTCGAAGGGGGTATCACCGGGCACGAATTTGGCCTTCTTCCGGCTGCGCTGGCGTTTCCGGATCTCCGCCTTACACTCCTGAATCACCGCCGAGGCATTTTCGTCCTCTGGGTCCAGTTCTGCCCACCGCTGGGCGTAGGGAATGGCCTTTTCCTCCTGACCATAGAGATACTGATAGCCGTAGGCCATCCGCATATTCCACTCCGCCTTGTCCTGGCCTTCCTCCCGGACGGACTCCAGCACCTCGATGGCGCGGCACAGGGCCTTGTCTCCCTTATAGCGAGGGGTGCCCTCGTCATGGTCCCCGATAATGGCGTAGTTTTCCAGCGCCCGTGCCAAGGCGTAGGCGGTGCGATAGTTCCTCCAGTCCTCTGGGATGGCATTCAGTGCCTGGATACAGCGGGTGTACTCATCCTCGTCGTTCCACTGCTCCAACTGAGCGAAGAATGCTTCGGCGTTCTGTTGGGTATAAGGAATATAGTCCATGCCCGTCAGCGCCTCGTCCAACTCGTCATCCTGATTCTCAGTTTCTGACCCAGCATCTTGTTGCTTTAGGGGCACAGAACCTGCTTCACGGCGGAAGGTGTGGAAGATGGCCCATGGGATGTCCGTGCCTTCAAAGAACTCTTTCGCCATGTTCAGTGCCTCTCGGATGTCCCAGGCGATGAAGTCCACATAGCCGCAGTAGAGGCCGGTGGCCCCGCCGGTGAGAGTAAGCACTTCCGAACCGTCCCCGATGGTGAATAATTCTTCCAGCTTGTCCCGGAAGTCGAAGATCTTCTGACTGCCTTCCTCCTCCCGCAGGGTATCCAGGGGATAGCAGAAGAAGCCCGCTACCGCGCCGTCGGCATGGAGATCGTCCATAAAATCATTGTCGGCATTCAGATAGCCGTTGATGAGCGGCACACAGCAGGTGGAGCCGGCCATCACATCCAGCCGCCAGTCGGCTTCCGGGTTCTTATTGGGTTCCATTTTGTAGCCAAGGTAGCTCTCCAGATAGGCATTTGGATCAGTGGAGAGCTCCAGGCCCTGCTCCCGCAGTTTGTCGGGCAGCTGGGACAGGAGGAAGGGCGGCTCTGCCTTGGGTTCCTCCAGCACATCAAAGCTGTCTATATATCTCATGTGGGGGATCTCGCCCAGCACTTGGTCGGTGAGGGTAGTGAGCATCCACCAGACCCGGCCCTCAGCCTCCCGGAGCATAGGTAGCAGCTTTTCGCAGTAGGCAGAGATGGCGAAGCTGTTTTCGCCCTGCTTCTCCAACCAGATCTGCACATCCTCCCCGGAGATTTCCCAGCCATCCTCGGTACGCAGACCGATGTTCTGGAGGGGCTGACGGCCCACCAGGATGTTCCAGTGCTTCAGCATCTCTTTCGGAGCGTGCTTCTGGAAGTAGACCAGCTCAAACAGCTTGACCTTGTCACCCTCCGGAGTGAGGATCAGCTCGTACTTCTCGCCGTTGAAGCCCATTTCAAAGGAGATTTCATCAAAGACCAGATTCAGGGTTTCCTGCATTTGGTCCACGAGTTCTGCGCCGCGGGTGTGGTCTTTGTCGTTGTCCATCATCTGGCGCAGCTCTGCTTCCATCTCGGCAAAGGTTTCCCACCAGTTCTCTGTCCGCTCCCGGAAGCACTCCCAGAACTGCGGCAGAGAAATACCCTTTTTGCACCGGTCGATAAACTCTTTGGTGTCCTCGTCACCAGGTCGAGCTTCCAATGCCTTTTCAAAATATCGCAGAGCCCGGCCCTCCTGATCCAGATAAAAGTAAGAGTAACCCATGCGGAAGTTCCAGTAATAGTCGTCCTCGAAGTATTCCTCATGGGGCTTTAGCAGAGCGAGGGCCTTTTTGAGCATTTCTTTGCAAGTTGGCTTATGTGGGTCTGCCAGATTGTTATAGGCGCGGGCCAACTCGCTGTCCATCTCAGGGGTACGCTCCTCGGCGGGGATGGCCTCCAGCGCATCAATAATTTTATGTTGTTTGCTCTCCTCATGCCACTTCTGGCACTGCTTCAAAATGTCCATATCAGGGTCCTCCTCGTCCTCATCTGGTTTCCAGTCTTTAATCTGCTGGAACACGCCATTTTCATCCCGCTCAAAGGCGCAGGGAGCGGGTGTATGCAGCAGAGGAATGATGTCGGGGTCGTCGTTGCAGATCGTATTCAGCTTGTAGATCCCAGCATTGTTGGGGTCGTCCATGTACGCCTCGCTCTCGTCACCGGCGGTGAAGCGCCAGCCGCTGTCCCAGCCGCCGTCCGGCTCCTCCCTGTAGCAGTAGCCCACCTTGCGGCCCTCTACTGTGATGCGGTTGGTGGCGATGCAGCCATCGGCACCCTTCCAGTCAGGGAGCAGAGATTTCACATCCTCCGCTTTCACATGGTAGTCCCGGTTGCGGCCAGCGGCCTCGTACAGTTCCTTCCGCAGCGCCTCCAGATCCCGAGCCATCTCCTGGATCTCCTCGTTGTCCATCATCTCACTGAGGTCATATTCCAGCGGATTCTGGGCAAAATCCGCCAGTGCCTTGTTCATGGCGTCATGCTCCTCTGGCGTGACGGTGATGCGGATGCGGCGGGCAGGGGTGTTGTACTCGTCCAGATCCTGAAGGTTTACACTGCCGCTGACGCTGCACTCCAGCAGGATGGCGGCCAGATCAGTGACCACATCAATGGCGAAGTGGAAGTCCATCTCCACGCCATCGGAGTGTGTAAACTCCAGATACTCCACGGTCTGGCGGAAGTCCCAGTTTTGTTTGTCCAGCCCAATCTTGGCAAATATCTCGCTGAGGGGGATCTCCTCTTTCTTCTGGTCTTCCAAAAATGCCACAAGGTTCAGGCTGTCGTCCGAGCCTCCGATAAAGTTACCCCAGTATTTTTTGATATACATTTGTTACGCCTCCTGTTCCGAGATTAGTCGCTTGATGAGCCAGTCCAAATGCTCTGACCACGCAGGAGCGATCTCACCGCTGTCCTCGTTCTTCCAAAGATCCACAATCTCACGGATGCCGTCCTCGTCCGGCACCTCGTTTTTGATGTCGGTGAGCTGCCGCAGCAGGAAAGCAAGGGCTTCTTTGGATGCTGTGAAACCGGTGACTTTATCCCATATAGCTTCTTCATGATCGTAGTCCAGCTTGCCATTATCCTTCCATTGGAAATACAGCTCCGCCAGAGCCATCGCAGTATTGTCAAAGAGGAAGTCGATTTGTGAGAAGTCAGCTCCCAGCATGACTTCCTCTTTCATCAGTTCGATCATCTCGCCCAGATCCATTACCGGATGCTCCGGTACATATTCATTTTTGAGGATGTCCAGTACATCCAGTCCTTCGTCACGCTCTAATGCTTTTATGCCCCATGCTCCCATGTCGGCACCTCTCTTTCTTTATTTTGTATGAAGCTTCTATTGTCAATCATAGTTCTCCAGCCGAATGATAGGCCGATAAAAGTCATAATCTCCGTTTAGTTCATTGTCCTCCTGCACTTCCGGCTTACAGTGGGGCGAACAGGGTAGGAAACCGAGAAATGGACCCAGCCCGCCGCAGATATTGCACCCGCCGTCACCACCGCAGGTGGTAAGCCTATCAGCCTGCACCACTTCCCGCATATAGGGATCGTAGGCGATGGACAGGCCGAAGAAATTGGGTTCCTCCATGTCGTAGGACCTGTTCTCGTCCTCATCCATGTCCTCAAACCAGCGCAGGCGCATGGAGTAGTCCAGCCCATCTCCCCAGGGGAACAAGGTTTGGCAACCACCGCCGCACAGGTAGGCCCACTCATCTGCTGTGGGCAGCGAAAGCCCCTGCTTTTCCAGCCCGGTAAGAAGTTCATCGTAGTCTGTGCGGTTATAGATCCAGGTCTGAAATCCATCTTCCGTCCGTTCTATGCGGGCCGACTGGTGCAAGGTAAGACTGCTGCTGTCACTCCAGGCAAAGTCACGGAACTCCTTCAGCCAGTCAGGGTGGGCGGTCAGCCTGGGATCGTCCATCTTGACTGACTCCCAGCAGAGTTCCTCCAGCTCCCGGCCCACCAGCATGGGGCCAATGGCCGCTTGCCGGACGGGAGCCATGCTTTCCCGGATCATCTCCTCCGGGTTCTGCGGTTCCATTTCCCATTCCCGGAACAGATACTCCAATTCCTCCCGGCTCTCCTGATTCAGTCCCACGGCAAACTGCTCCCAGCCCAGGGTGACGGTATCGCCGGGAACAAAGACAAACTTCCGGCCATCTTTTTCGAATATGCCGGTGGTGCAGCTCTGGCCCCAGCGGTCAAAAGTATGTAGACCGAGAAAGGTCATATCATAACGGGCAGCCAGGCTTTCCATCAGCGTCTGCTTCTCGGTTGTATCCATTTGATTGAATTGGGTGCGGAATAGTCTTTCGTTCATAACAAGTCCTCCTACAGCCTATCCAGGTTTTCCTGTAAATCGCCCTGCATCAAGTGCTGGGCAATGGCTTGGTTCAGTGCCTTATGGGGGTGATAGGCTGCCTGCTCTACATCGTGCAGGCACTCCTCCATCAATGCCTCCGGAGAAATGCCTTCCCGTTTGCCATAAAGATGGCCGAAGGCATAGCACACGGACTTGAGAAAGCCGAAAATATAGTCGTGATTTCCACGCATACTGGGCAGGTCGTTGAACGAGCCCATACCTCCGTATGCCCGAAGATGGTGGGCAACCTCCCGCTGCTGGTTCCAGTCCTGAATGTCCCGCTCCAGCCAGCCGATCCAGTTTTGGAACTCTGGATGGTCTGCCAGAAGGATGGAGCGCAGACAGGTCAGAGCCTCGGTATAAATATCAGACTGTTTCATTGGCCATCGCTCCCCCAAATACCTCCATAAAGCACACCATCTTTTCCAAGGAACAACATCCGGCTGCGAAGCAGGCTGCACTGCTCCACAGCGACCTTGTTTCCGTCACAGGTGGGAATAGCCTCCTGTTTTTTCCCAAGGTGATCACCATGAGCGGTAAGGAAGTAGAATTTATCCCGTTGCTGGTATCCGCCTTGAAACAGGAAGGTATTGCCGGACGGGGCAACAGAAAAAGCTCCGCTTCCTTCGATTGGCAGTTCAAATACAAAGTCCTCTTTGAAGTTCGTCCGCACCAGCCGGAATTCATCGTAATAATAAAACCACAGGTTTTCTTCTTCGTCCAGGCTGATGGCGTAGCAGTCATAGATGGAATAGTTCTCATTCTTCCAGAGAGGAGTTCCCTCCGATGTCCATGCAATCAGGCCGCAAGCACCCAGAGGTTCATCCCAACCGTAATTACCAAATACACCTTCGTCAAAGTAGCTGGTAATGATGGTGCCATCTTTTTTTACCACACAGTCTTGAATGCCATCCCCCAGGCAGAAACGGGACAGCACAGCTCCGTCCCGGCTGACGATCCAGGCGTTCTGGTCGGGGCCGTTTTCCCGATAGGCGCATCTTGCCCCCAGCAGGAGGAAGTGATCACCTGCGGGCCGCAAATAATGAAACTGGAACTTCAAGAGGCCAAGAGGAAACAGCGTCGTTTCCAGCACCCGCTGTTCCGCCCAATCCAGCTGGATTTCCACTGCGGTATAGGTGGAAGGAGTGCTGAGCCAGTCCTTACCCTGTGTTTCGGACGGCTGTTCCATGAGAAGATAGACTTTTCCATCCCTTGCCGTGAAAAAGTCTGTCACTTCTGTGCCCTCCAGATGTTTTTCCCGGCGCAGCTGGTCCAGGTCAATGATGGAGAACAACGGCAGATTTTTGGCTTTTATAGGTTTGTTCATAGTGTCTCCTCCTGGCTACTTTAACGCTCCATCATAGGTGTGGCTTTCCCAGGCGGCCTCAAATTCCGCCTGCTCTATGACGCAGGCGTGGAACTCCTCACCCCAGACATGGGCGTTCAATTCCTCCACGGTGGGGATCGGCGTGATCTCGATGGCGCCGTCGTAAAGGTCAGGGATATTGCGGGTGCGGCCATCTGCAAAGATGTCAATGGAGTGGAGGGCCAGCCGCTCATTTTCTGTATCCACTTCATAGAGGATCACCGACGGTTCTCCCTCCGGTGCGTCCTCCCAAAAAAGCTTGATGTACTCCATCATTCCATTTCCCTCATTTGAACCAATGCCACCCCGTCATGGTGCCGGTTACCTCATCTATCTGTATTGCAATATCATAATTGCCGCGACAGCCCAGCAAGGCCGCGAGATGATCGTTTTCCATAATCAAATCATAAAACTCAACCGCTATGTCTTGGAATTCCTTCGGAATTTCCAGTGCAGAGAAGAAATCCACTGATTGAGCATTTTGGAAAAATTCAATGGCCGTTTTACTGCATTTTACTATAATCCCTGTTTGAGTAGTCAAATCTTTCATGCTTTCGCAACCTCGCTCATGTTCAGATACATCCCCATCGTTTTTTCATTGTCACAGGCCGCCCGGATCATTTTGGACAGCAGCATCAAATCGTCGATGTATTGGGAGTACACGCAGAACACATCCTCGTCAGAGTCGAAGTGAAACAGATCCACGCCGCTGTTATTTTCCTCGAACTCCTGGATCACGCCCCGGACCAGCCGCTCCCAGTCTCCGCTGCTTCCAGTCAGTCCCAGCCGACGGAATACTTCCGTCCGGAATCCATTGTTGATTTTCAGCAGAAGGGAGAGCGCATAGGGGTGGTGGGGAATGAGAAAGAATGGCGCAATCTGCTCCGGCTTCACCCAGATTTTGAAGGGCGGACGCGGGTCAGGTATCCAAGGCAAGATTTCCCATTCGTCCTCCGGCCGGTTTCCGTATTGGCAAAGGTCTTTCATAGTGTTCTCCTTTGTTCTGTCACATTTTTAATCCTGCTCTCGATAACTGGCTTCAATGTCAATGAACCGCACATACACGGCGCAGATTTTGCCCTTGGCGTCATACCCGAAGTAGACAGGATAGTAACCATCCCCCCAGCCGGAGGCAAAGATGGGCAGGTTGCAGTCCGTGCCCGGCACTGTCCAGTTGAGCCAGTCGCCGCAGTCCCCCTGATATTTGGGGTAGGCTTTGGCGTTTTCTTCCAGAAGATCGCAGAACAGGTCGTTGTAGGGGTCGATGTCCGGGTCTTCTTCTAAACGCTTGGCCCAGTATGCCTTGAAGGCCGCCTGGGTCTGGATGTCCGCGACACAGCCCATCCCGGCGTCTACGCCAAAGCCAAAATACTCGTCCTCTCCCAGTTCCTCGTCCAGATCCTCGTTGCCCACCATGCCCAGCTCATAGCGGACAGGCTTTTCCTGAGAAACCTCCACCTTGACGCAGGCATAGCGGTCGCCGTATTGTTCGCTGGGCACCACGCAGATTTTTACGGGATAAGTTCCGGCGGGGATCGTTTGAAGGAACGGCAGAGTGTCCTCCAGTTCCACCAGCGGATCACAGGCGAAAATCTGCCCGCTGGGGAAATGGACGGTGCCGATGTCCAGCACATCCACCGCCATGTTCCCAATCACTTTCTCTGTGAAATGGGCCTCCAAGTCATCTTTACAGGTCAATTTATCCTTGATTGCTTCGTATTTGTTCAGCCATTCAGTTGTAGGCATATCAGTTTCCTCCTGTTGATTCTGTTTCTTGATGTACACACTCTTTGAGCCGTCCCAATAGCAGTTCACACACCGGCCATCCTGAAAATGATGGTCACAATTCGGGTAGCCATAGAGAACATGGGCACATTCTGGCACAGCCCCATCATCTGTGAGGAGCCTTTGAAAAACAGGCTTCCGCACTCATCACAAAGGGCCAGTTCTTTTTCTGCCATAGGGTTCACCAGTCCCGTTCCCGGATGGCCTCCTCGGTGTCAATGGGGATGCCAAACCACTCCAGAATGTAGGCCACGGTTGCCGCAATACATTCCCGCGCCACCGTTTCGATCTCGCTGTCGTTCTCGTCAAACTCCTCCTGGAGATCATTGATGCCGCAGACCGCCTCGTCCAGCGTTTCCTGCACCACTTCGGTGTCGGTTTCGCCACTCTCCAGCAGGGCGATGACCTTCTGAAGCTCGTCCTTTACCTTGTCCACCAGAAAAGCAGGATAGTAATCGTCCTGATACATCTCGTCCAGCAGCTTGTAATTGGGGTCAAATGCTTTCATAGGGATTGCTCCTTTCCTCGTGTATGTCAGTCACGCTCAGCTCTCATGTGTGATACAGAAAATCTCCTTGTTCAAATCAAAGTAGATTACCATCAGTTCGTCGGTAATCTCCGGGTTAAAGGACAGATCCAGAATGAAAACTTGCTGGTTCATCTCGCTATCCACCAGACTGCCGAACCGCTTGAGCTTCAAAAAGTCAACCATCTCAGCAAAGGACAGTTTGGCTGGGTCGGTTCCCGGAAAAAGTTCCGCCACAATATCCGGGCCTACATCGTCCCGATGGAACTCCATGAAAAATGTCACAACGCTATGGTAGCGGCTGTCCTCGTCTGCCAGCGCCGCTTTGATGGCGGCTTTGGCCTTCTCCGCCAATTTCTCCGCCTCATCCAGCATTTCTCCCACCGCATCCATGACAGCAGGATCGCCGGTCAGTTCTTCCTCTACATCGAAGATAAAGGGTAGTCCCGATTCCTCGGGAAAGTTGAAGATTTCCTCACCGGGTGTATATGTAAAATCAATGCGTTTACAATTCAGTTTCATAGATATACCTCTTATTTCAATTTCAGCACAAATCCCCAGATACTCACCACAATCAGGAGAACACCCAACAGAAAGAACACCACCCGCCGGTATCCTCTGCTGTGGCGGTGGGCATCCCGCGTACCAGTGGGGTCGCAGAGCCAGTTCCAGTTGCGGGTCGCTCCAATTAAAATCACGGCCCCGATGAGCACCGAGGCAATATACCAATGCTCTTGCAAAAATACTGTGATCTGTTCGCTGTTCATTTATATATAACCCCCTTTTCATCATCGGGAGTTTCCCGCCGAATAAATTCCTCCCGTTCTTTCAAATCTATTTCCAAGGCTTTTTCCTCCTCAAGATATTCCTCGCAGTCCCGAACCAGCTTTTGGGCGGCTGGGTCATCCGGGACCAGGGCCAGCCAGTGCTTGGCGTATTCATAGGCGGAGGCGGCGGAACGGTATGCCATCAGGCAGGAATAGCCCATCCGGGCGTTCCAGTAGGGATCGTTCTCACCCTGGGCGCGGACGGACTCCAGCAGCTCAATGGCGTGTCGGATGAGATCCCCGTCCACTTCACCGTCGGTCCCATGCTCTCCATGATCTCCCAGCACCGCCAGATTGCTGTAAGCCCGACTCAGCTTGACGGTCAGCAGATAGCCCCGCTCCTGTTCCGGGATGGCTTCGATGGCCCGGATACACCGGGAATACTCGTCCTTCTTATTCCATTGCTCAAGCTGCTCCAGCAGCTCTGCTTTTTCTGCCTGATTCATCATTTCACCGCCTTTTCCGTGTCATTCTTTGCCTTTTTTGAAGTGTCCGCTGCCTCGCCAGGTGTTGACCACACAGGTGAAGATCTGGCCGCAGTGCTTGCACCGGATCATGTGGGCCATGATTTCATCCGCCCAGCCATCCTCTGTCTTTACCTTCTCCAGTGGGCAGGTGGATTCCTCTTGCATCAGTTCAAATTCCCCCTCCGACACCAACTGCTGAATGTAAGCAATACAGGCCAGATAGTCCTTTGGGGCGTCAAATTTTCTCCATGTTTGAATGTTTCGGCAGTGCTCGCACATACAGAGCCCTCCTTACGCAAATACTTGCTGGTATTTCTCTTTCAGTTCCTTGGGCGCCGTCTTGATGACCTTGCTGCCGCCGTTTTCAGAGGCTGTGCCCCAGATGGCCCAGAGCACATCACGCCACAGGTAGGCCAGCGCCCTTTTGTCATTGCCGGATTCTTCCGGCAGGTAATATTCCAGATGCCCTTTGATCTCCATCAGAGCATCCAAGCTCTCCTCATTGGCAATCAGGGTGCGGAACTCCTTTGCGGGCTTCAGATTCTGCATGGACTGGACACCGTGGACCAGCACCGGCAGGGACTGAGCAGTAAACCCGTACTTCTTAAAAAAGGTGTGAATAAACTTTTCTTGCAAAGAGGAGTGCTCGTCATCACAGCGATCCAGGTAATCGCACACCAGCCGCCACCACTTCGGCCCTTCCAGTCCCAGGGCAAACACGGCAAAGGTGCCAGGCATGGCGCAGGACTCATCAGAGAGGTTGTTGTACCACTCGTCCTCCTGCATGGCCAGCCGAGCATAATTCTCCATCCGGACATGGAGACGGGGATACCGCACCGCACAGGCAAAAAGCTGATGGACACCCTTCTTGGGCAGGCCGGGGATGGGCAGGTAGATCTTCTCCGGTCCGCGAAACTCGATGGAGTAGCTGCGGGGGAACTCCGGCTGCTCCAAAATCTCAATCAGATAGCTGAGAGCCTCCTCACAGGCCCCCTCGCCGCAGTCTCTGGCGGTAATGCGGATGGTGGCGAAAGCGTCGTTAGCCGAGGCGGTCAGGTGCTTTGTTTTCCGCTTTTGGATATTAGGCGGCAATTTGCCGCTGCCATTGGTTTTCAGTTCCTTTACCATGTCAGGACGAATCTGGGAAACCAGGCCAAGGATGTGTTCAGTGGTGAGGGATTCAAAACTCTGCCCATACACCGTATGGCAGATCGCCACATAGCAGGCAAAGCGCAACAGACCTTCGTCCACATCCTCCGGGCGCAATTCCGGCAACACCGTGCAGGGCGGAAAGACTGTAAAGCCATCTTCACGCTCTCCCACAAGGAAATAGCGTTCCTGCACCTGTTTTTCTATGTACTTCTCCAACTCATAGCAGATCTCTTGCCAGCCCACCAGCCGCCGCATGGCATCGCAGAGAAAAACAGCATCCTCGTTGGGAAATCCCTTCAGTGGCAGACTGATCAGATAGCGTTCCAGCAGCTGATCCGGAAGGAAGGGCGTTCCATTATGGTTTCGCACCACGGTCGGGTAGGCGGAGTGATTTTCACGGGCGGTGCCGTTCAGCACATCCTGAATACAGATATCCGCTTCCGCCAGCACCTCTGGAGAAGTGTCCGGTTTATGAATCAGATAGTAGCGGTCTTTTATGCCGTCGCGTTTTGGCAAACTCATGCTTGATCACCTCTTTTCAGACAATAAAAAAGCCCCACGCCGCACTGTCATAAAGACAGTCTGACGCAGGACATGAAGAAGCCGCGTTGAAGGAGCCGCATCCACCAGCAGATGTAGTTTCTTCAACAACCAAAATATTTTTTTCGTATCTTAAAGCAGCAAATTGCTGTCCAATATATTTGTTCATAGCGGCACCATTTGTTCTGAGCGTAGTTTTATATCTTATTATATCACAGCACCCCTTCAATGAAAATATTTTGTTGGAAATGCTAATGAAAAATTTTTGTGAATTTGTTAAGGCGCAGGGGCTGTTATCTCCATAGTGTCTGGATGGATCAGAGTGATTACTTTTCCCTGATGCAAGGCATAGTTGACTGTCTGTGCTGTACCTGAGCGCAGCTTTTTCTGATTATCAAACACACCGATAAGGTACTCTGCATGATCGACCATATAGTAATTCCTTTTTTTATAACTGGAAACATCCGCAGAATGTGAAATAACAATGGAATCGTTTGCGTTTTGGATCAGCTTTTTCAATCTATGTCTACTCTGATCCGGCCATTTAGAGTCATAACCGATGAAGGGAACTACAACGACAATTTTAATATCTTCGTATCCCGTTTGTGCCCTCAATGTCAGCAGCTGTTCTCCAGCCCACATATCCACACCAAGAGCACCGCCGACAAAAAAAGTACGGACAAATTTCTCGTCATGAAGTATCCGAAACTGCTCCAGGAGACATTCTTTTAATTTTTGGCATAGGGGATCTTCCTCATTATATCAAAAGCAAAATCTTGTTGGTCGGTGGCCGGTAATGGCGCAGGCATACTGATTCATATAAATCACCCTTGATAACTGCCTTGATTACGCATATAAAGCAAAAATAACGCAAATAATAATGCGTATAAAGGTTGTATTATAAAATTATAACACAATACATACGAAGTATCAAGAATTGCTTTCTGCTATGCTAAAAGTGCAGAGAGGTGAGCGTATGGACGAAGAATTTATCCGCAATCGGATCACAGAATTGCGATTGAAAAAAGGTGTTTCAGAATATCAGATGAGCATGGAGTTAGGGCAGAACAGAAGCTATATTCAGGCGATTTCCTCTGGGCGTTCTATGCCGTCTATGAAGCAGTTCCTCAACATCTGTGAGTATTTTGAAATCACACCGCTTCAATTTTTTGATGCACAGGAAAATAACCCTCAGCTTATCAAGAAGGCTTTGGACGGAATGAGAAAGATGTCAGATGACGATTTGATTATGCTGATTGGTTTTATAAGTCGCTTAAACACAGAAAACTAACGATAGGAGGCAGTAAGCGTCCCGTCGTTAGTTTTTCATTTTATGCGCAGCATATTGTGGCAAGCAATGCTTGTGGCTATCCATTTCGCCACAAGCTGCTTGTTGAGGGCAGCGCCCCCAAGCCCCTTTGAACACAGAATTTCATTCTGTGGCTGCGCGTTCTGCGAACGCTTTTGACCAGGACCAGCTTACCGCTGGCCGTGGTCTTTTTCTTTTTCAACATCCTGTTCTACCTCCATTTTCAGCACTCGGTCTACATTAGCCTTTGCCGTTAAAAGCTCCCGCATTTCTTCACGGGAACGCCGGTACTCGGCATAGGTCTTTTTCTTTTCTTCCAGCAATTTCGCGTACTCCGTCTGCAACTCTTTGACCTTGGGCAGCTTCTTGACGCCCATCTCATCAAAGGCATTCTTAGCAGCCTGGTGGAGCAGAATTTCTTCCTCATGTTCCTCCCGGAATTTCTTAGAGTAGCCGGCCTTGCGGTAGTCCACATAGACCTCACGGGTCTTGGCATAATTTACGATGTGAGTACGCAGAACAGCAATCTCTGCCATGCGCTTTTCAGCTGCTTTGATCTGTGCCGAAAGCTCATTGTGATGTGCCGTGGCAGCCGCAGCCTTTTCTTCCAAAACCGCATACTCCAGCAGGTTATGCTCTGATAGGTAGTTCATGGTCTGCGCCATTTGCTTCAGATTGAAAACTTTAGCCCATCGCGCATAGCCAGCACCTTTTCCTGCCTGCAATTTTGCCTGAATGTCCACCAGCAGATTGACCTTCTGCGTCTCTGCCTGTGTAACTATTTTCTTTCGTGGGGTATGCGCTTTCTTCCCGGAGAGAACCGCCTGCAAATCATCTAATCCATATCCTTCGCCCAGGCTGTCCATTCGGGCGGCTTTCTCCCAACCGGGGAGCTTCAGGCGATACGATTTCCCGCGCTTTGATACCTCACAGCCGGACTCTTGCAGCAGCCTCAGCAGCTCCTCAAAATTAGCAGGACTTTGTGATAATGCGTTGTCAATCGCTACACGCAGCAGCTCTCGGTGAGAGGGCTTTGCCTGATCGCCCAGCCATTTGTTATAGCTCTTTCCGTGAGGTTTCGGATTCTCCACAATGGACAGTCCGTTTTCGATGCAGATGGTGTCACTTAACTGTCGGACTGCCTTGGTGCTGCCCCAAAAGTTTCGGAATTTCCGGTCATATTCTAAGCTGACCGATGACCAGATAATGTGATTATGAATGTGCGATTTGTCTATATGAGTGCAGACCACAAAGGCATGATTGCCCTTGGTAAAACGCTTGGCAAATTCCACACCCAGCCGGTTCGCTTCTTCCGGAGTGATCTCACCGGGGCGGAACGACTGGCGCACATGATAGGCGATCACATCATCCGCGCCGCGCACTCGTCCGGTAGCGGCAATGTACTGCCGCTTTGCCAGAAGGAACTCCGCATCCACAGTCCGGCTGTCACACGCATAGCCGGTAATGAGTCTGCCGTCATCTGTTTTCTTTGGGTTGGCCACATAGTCGATGATGTCACTGATCGCCCGACTTTCTGTGCGGCCCTTGCCGACATGAAGCGGCATGATTCTCGTGGTTGCCATAGGTCAGACCTCCTTCCCGAAAAGAAAACGGCCTGCCATAGCAGACCGCTCAGACTGTAGACAAAACGCTTTTGGTCAGCACTCCAGAAGCGTTTTTCTTGTTTTGGGTTCAAAAAGTGTGTACTTGATCAATAATAAACACTTTTGGGTTCCCCTTTTTCCCTTCCTGGCTATCATCTTTGCCAGTTTTTTCAGATTCATGCAGGCAAACGTAAGCCCGACTTTCATTTCCATCCGGGCTTTTCCTATCATCTGTGTATAGCGTAATCCGTGGTTTTCTTTTGCTGTTCCGAAGAGGCGCTCTACGGTCTCTTTCCGTTGCGCATACACTTCCTTCATCCCAATCGTATGCCGGATATCCTCACACTTTTCCATGTACGGCTCCCAGATATGCCGGGTCACTACCTTCACATGATCCCTGCTTTCTGTGCACTGCTTCAGATATGGACATCCTTCACAGACGATTCCGCAGCTCTTGTATTCCCGGTATCCGGAACGGTTCGTCGTATGATAAGCCAACACCTGATCGTTCGGGCATACATAGCAGTCAAAATATTCATCATACACATACTCGGTTTTTTTGAAAAAACCATCTTTGGTCATGGGGCGTTTATACGGCAGAAGCGGTGTGATACCATCATCCAGAAGTAACTTTGCTATCGCTGGTGTTTTGTATCCTGCATCGGCTACCAGTGTCTGAATGCCAATGTCTTTTATCTTATCATACAGGGATTTAAATGTCCGGCTGTCATGCTGGTTGCCGGGATTTACACTATAACCCAGAATCCATCCGTTTTTGTCACAGGCTGTCTGCACGGAATACGCAAAAACATTTTTATGTTCACCCTTTCGGAACCATCCGCTTTCCGGATCCGTTGTACTTTCCTTGACCGTTTTTTCTTCTTTTCCATCAGAGCTGCCACCACAGGAGGGGGGATCTTTGGGATCTTCCTTCTTTTCTTTCAGAGGCTTTTTCCCATGCGCTTCCCGGTCTTCATTGATTTCCTTCTTTAACTGCTCTTCGAAGAACAGTGCTTCCTCATCTGCAATCCGTTTCCGCATCTTTTTGCTGTTTGCCCGTGCTTTTACATGGGTGGCATCCACGAAGACCTCGGAAGGATCAATCAGTCTGTATTTATAGCATTCCTGCAGGATACGGGAAAAGATCTGTTCAAAAAGATCAGTATTCTTAAAGCGTCTGGTATAATTCTTTCCAAACGTAGAGAAATGGGGAACCTTGTCCATCATTTCCAGACCGAGGAACCATCGGTATGCGACATTGACTTCGATTTCTTTTACTGTCTGGCGCATGCTTCGGATGCCGTACAGATACTGGATGAATGGAATTTTAATGAGCATGACCGGATCCATGCTGGGGCGGCCATTGTCTGCACTGTATTTATCGATCACAAGATCATAGATAAAACTCCAGTCGATTGCCTGGTCAATCAGGCGCAGCAGATGATCCTGCGGAACAAGGTCATCCATGCAGAACATCTGAATCTGTTCTCTTTTCTTATCTGCATTCTGTGTCATCATAGGAAACACCGCCTTTATTTTGATACTTTCATTATACCAAAAAAGTAGTGAAAAGTCCCGTAAATACGGCATTTTCACTACTTCTTATATGCTTGTAAGTACATAATTTTTGCAGTCATGACACAAGAAAAGCTCCCTCACAGGAAGGAGCTTTGTCTACAGTCTGAACGGCCTGCCATAGCAGACCGCTTTCACTATTCTATAAAACTTTCTTCATCGAAAAAATTGAACTCATCATCTTCTAAGTGTCTTGGTGGAAATCTCATTTCATATTGCTCTTGCGCCAATGCACGGACATCAGGCCGCCTATCCTTTAGTCGATTTTTCAGCCAGGACAACTGCTCTTTCGATAGCCTCCATGGAAGATTCAAAAGACGATTCAGTGTCATCAGTTCAGCCTGCGTTTCTGCTGGTAGCGAAGCACAGGATTTACAAATGTGGGATGCATGACCTTTGCCTGAAAATTTTTCGTTGGCTTTGTATTCACCACAAACTTTACAATAGTGTCCATGCTTTTTCATAAGCTGATGCCCTTCTCGCAAAGAACATATAACCTGCGAATTGCTTTCATAATCACATCCCATTCCAAATCAGAAGCATAAGAAAACTTTTTACGGTATGCCTCCCAAAGTTTTTGCATAACCGAATCATTTTCCACTTCGTCAAAAACTTCTTCAGCCTGGTTAAGATACTTCTCCGATCCCCGTTTATGAGCAGTTGCCAGAAGCGCATCATGTAAAATTTTCGGGTTCAGCGTGGTTCCATGCAGCTGTTCTAAAATGTAAATATCGTAGAAATCTCTCATGCGGGTATTGGTTGTGGTTCTGGTAATAATGGTTTCCAGTTTTTCTGCCAGCACAGTTTCTAAATTATAAGCCCAAATATCAATGGAGCGATCTTCCAGCATAAGTTTGAATGAATACCGAACCTCTCTTGGAGTGATTGCATCTCCCGTAGAAATATCAATTTTCAAAGGGGTCACTACACCATCGAATGTTGTACTCATGCTGACACGAATCCCCGGATACTCTGCTTCATCCATAATCTCCGAAATACTTTTCAGCTGAAATTTAACACCATCATCAATCGGAACAGTTACGATTGATGAAATTAGATTCTCAATATCCTCCACATTAACATTAGCTCCTTTTATGGTTGCATCCAAATCCATCGTAGAGCGGGCATCCAATCCAACCATAGCCGCTACCAACATACCACCCTTCAAGATAAACTTATCACGATACTCAGAAAGAGAAATACGCTCCAAAAAACGCTCCATCATGTAGTTCCTCATTAAAATCTGAGCATCTGCGGATTTTTCTCTGGAAAGGTTTCGTATTAAATCTTTAAGCTGCCTTGCTGTTTTTATCATAAAAGTACCTCCAAATACTGTCGTAAAATTTTTTCCACCTTGAACATCCCAGCATATTGCATTAAAGCTCGCAGGTTCTTATCTTTTCTACGGGCATACGCTTTCAGTGCTCCCTGAAAGGTCTGAATTTCAATTCTGCTACGGCTTCTGAGCAAATCACAGATCGTTCGCTCCATATCATAAACCGGCACAGTATGCCCGAACGGAGTTTTCGCTGTTGTAAGTCCTACATCATGTAAGTCTGCTTTAATCGTAAAAACTTGAATGCCTTCTGCTTTCATTTTGCTTGGATTGCATCCAGTTTTGACCGTAACTGTATATTCTATTGGTTCACGGTCTGTCAGATCGTGAAAAAATAAAGCTGTTTCATGTGAAAATACTGCTTGTTCAAATCGCAAATGAAGCAGATACATGGCATCCACCCAGGAATCTTTGGACAGATAAATCCCATGTGCGACTCTATCCAAATCTCGTGAACGCACATAATCATAAAATACCGGCTTTGAAATTCCCGAAGATACGACCTGCGATGTTCGCAGCATTCCTTCTTGTGCTGTTAGCATCTGATCCAGCTGTTCAAATTGTCCCATCATGTCACTTCCTTTCGTACTAATATTATATTCAATATTAGTTCAAAAGTAAAGTCGTGGATATAAAATTCCTTTTCCCAAATTTAACAGACGGTGTCTGGCATTTTTATGGTTTTGCGTATTTTTATCCATAAACCAACTCCTGAATTGCAAATTTCAAACTCTGCACCTTGCCCAGTAGCCAGATTGCAGCCAGTGGCAGCCCCATCGGGCTAATCAAAAATGCCATAACCAGCAAAATCACACCATTCTGCGGGGAATAGGTAATAAGCACAGCCACGCCAAGCAGAGCAATTACAGTGCTGAGCAGACCAAGCACCAGACCGGATATGTAGATCAGCCCCGTGCAGAGCCAGACAAAAAGCGTCAGCACCAAAGTGACCGGTGCAGTTATAATCATCAAAAGCCCTTTCAAAATCTTCATGTTATTTCCTCCTTGCAGCGTTCTTGGTATCTTTTCTAATCATATTATCCGGCATGGGCAGGCAAAAGACAAGGATACCGATAAAAAGAAAAAGCGGAGAGAGGAGCAGCGAAGTAATGCCGTTCCTCCCTCCGCAAATGGAGTATCTATCCCTGTTATAAAAGTTTGGAAAGCTGGGTAAGAATTTCCTCTACGCCCTCCCATAACTGTTCCTGCCGCTGGGATATATCCTCCAAGTCAGCATCATAAACCCGTCCAGTCTCATGCACTTTACGGGTCAGCTGGTTTAAGTTGTTGCTGCTTCGGCGCATCAGGGAAACAAGCTCCTTCAACTCCGGCAGCTCCAGCTTGACTACATACCCATCCAGCGCCATTTTTCTTAGATAGGCTTCACGGTTGGAGGTTCCAAACTGAGACATTTTTTGCTCAATCACAGCAAGCTCCTCCGCTGAAACTCTAAAGTTTAATTGCATATCCCGCTTACGCTTTGCCATAGTTATCGCTCCGGCTCCCGTTTCTTCGGGGCGGCAGGCTTATGGGCAGGCAGCTCCTGTTTGAGCTTATCCCGTACTGAGGGGCGGGACGGTTGCAGTTTTTCTCCCTGAGTACGGCTGCGCTGCTGTTCTACACGCACCAGATCAATAAAGCCATCCAGCACAGCAGGGTGGCTGTTTAAGGCATAACCACAACGGACAGTTTCGGGATTATCGTTGGGAATGGTCTTAGCCCATTCTTTGTTGCGTCGGGAGTAGCGCCCATCCCAGTCCTGAAGCTGGACGGTGTTAGCCAGAACCATAGCCACACGCTCCATGCCATAGATCTCGATCACACCCTTTGCCGCATCGTGACTGAGATACATTCCGTCGAAGTGTTCCCGCACCGCCGCTTCAATGGACTCCTTGCATTGGAGATTTGCATTGTTGGAAGCCCGGTACTGCTCCAACTCCCCATGTTCTCTCGCATAGGCGGCAGAATGGGGATAGACCGGTGTTGTTCGCAGTTCCTCTTTGGCTCTGCACACATCATCGGCACGGTTCTCAATGCTGTCCCGGATCACATCCATATAACCGGTCTCCAACTTTTCAAAATAGCGGTACACATCCGCCAGCGGAGAGGGAGATTCCAAAAGTGCCTGAGCCTGGGCATCAGTCAGCTCCAGTTCCTCCATCGCCATCACAATGTCCTCACGAACCGTGTACTCATAGGTGTGGTGCAGGATTTCTTCCGGGGGCTGTCTTTTCAGCCAGTCCCGGAACTTGTCCTGTTCGGCAGCCATCTTTTCATAAAGGGCTGTATTCAGATCGTTAGTATTCATGTTATCGCACCTCCTCAAGCTGTTTTGGTTTCTTGTCTGTACTGCGGGGTTGCACCGGGCGTTTTAGGTTATCCAGCACCGAAGGCCGTGTACTTTTGGCAACAACAGACTCGGTGTGTGCCTGTCCCTTTCCGTCGATGTTGAGCAGGGTATCCAGCTCCACCAGACGGGCGTTTTTGCATCTCAGTTCTTCTTCATAAAGGAATGGCTTTCCGACTTCCTCCTTTGCCGCAGCTTGCTGCTGACAGAGGTTATCCAGCTGTGCCTTTGCCGACTCCAGACGCTGGGGCATCTGAGCAAGGGCATTGTCGATACGGGTAAGATTTCCGCGAGGGTCTGTACCAAGGGTTGCCCGGTGGGTCATCTGTCCTTTCAGCAGGAGCGTATACTCCTGTTTCCAAGCGGAAAATTCCACGGACATGGCATACCCCCGGTAGTTGCCGATCTGCACCGGATCGGAGGTTTTAACCTCCTTGCAGGCATCCAAAAGGGCTGCGCCGGCGTTCTCCTTATCGGTCAGCAGATCGCCACGGATTTCCATACCAGCAAAACCGTCCTCCGGGTGCGGGTGCGCTGCCAAAACCTCCAGATCGGATTCAAAGCCCTTGATAAAGCCCTTGTGCTTTTCAATCTCCTCCGGGAAGTATTTGAGCAGCTGGTCCTCCAGACGATATTGCTTGCTCTGGTGGTCGGCTTTCATCAGCTTCAGGCGGGATACCTCCACATCCAAATCCATGCGCTCCTTGATGCGGGGATCTCCGGCACACAGAGCCTTGATCTCTGCAAAACTGAGGGCGGTTTCATCCACATCATCGCAGGAGCGTACCGGC
>NZ_JAOQKC010000001.1:113962-118905 GCF_025567165.1 Laedolimicola ammoniilytica | reverse complement strand
TCCGCACTTCGGTATTGGCTTCATGGATAAAAGCGATCTGGTCGGCAGGCATCCCCTGAGCAATGAGTTTCTGACGAATATCGTCATATACCGTAAAGGTCGGTTCCTGTTCCGGCAGAGGCACAGCGCCTTCCAATGCGTGAAGCAGTGGATTATCCAGCGTTTTCGCCGCCTTGCTTGCAGGAGCTTTGGCCTGTGGTGTAGAAATGTCGCAGAACACCAGCTGGGTCAGCTTGTCAGCTTTGCCGTCCCGCCAGATCTGCATGATGTTGTCCACACACTGATTGACCTTTGTGCCAGGTTCGTCCGGCAGCATCTGGTTGACGATCCTCTGGTCAAGCCCCAACTTACGGCCATCCGAGGTAATCTTGAGCATGTTATCCTGGGACGGGTCAACAGTTCCGCTGTGTACCAGCGATGCACGCTCCGAAAGAGCTTTGACCATTTCCTGCTGATGTTCGGTAGGCTGCGCCACGATGTTGTGGTATTCCACTTCCGGGGTAGGCAGATTCAGCTGGTCGGCAGTCTTAATGTCAGCCACTTCTTTGAACAGGTTCATCAGCTCCGGCAGGTTAAAGAACTTGCTGAATCTCGTTCTTGCCCGGTAGCCGGTGCCTTCCGGTGCCAGCTCCAATGCTGTGACGGTCTCCCCAAATCGGGAAGCCCAACAGTCGAAGTGGGTCATGTTCAGCTCTTGCAGGCGTTCATACTGAAGATAACGCTGCATGGTGTAAAGCTCGGTCATGGAGTTGCTGACCGGGGTGCCGGTGGCAAAGATCACACCACGATTTCCGGTGATCTCGTCCATATAGCGGCACTTGGCAAACATATCGGAGGATTTCTGCGCGTCCGATGTGGAAAGACCAGCCACATTTCGCATTTTTGTGTATAAAAACAGGTTTTTGTAGTTGTGGGCCTCGTCCACAAATAAACGGTCCACCCCCAGCTGCTCAAAAGTTACCACATCGTCTTTTCGCCCCTCGGCTTGCAGCTTTTCCAGTCTGGCTTCCAGAGACTTTCTGGTACGCTCCAGCTGCTTGACGGTAAAACGCTCGCCGCCGCTGGCCTGTACCTCTGCAATTCCCTCAGTGATCTCGTCGATCTGTTCATAGAGAAGCCGTTCCTGACGCTCCCGGCTGATGGGGATACGCTCAAACTGGCTGTGTCCCATGATGATGGCGTCGTAGTCACCGGTCGCAATACGGGCGCAGAACTTCTTGCGGTTATGGGTCTCAAAGTCCTTTTTGGTGGTGACTAAGATGTTGGCAGAAGGATAGAGACGCAGAAACTCCGACGCCCACTGCTCTGTCAGATGGTTTGGAACCACAAAGAGAGATTTCTGGCACAGTCCCAGGCGTTTGGCTTCCATCGAAGCAGCTACCATTTCAAAAGTTTTGCCTGCGCCTACTTCATGTGCCAACAGGGTATTTCCTCCATACAGCACATGGGCAATGGCGCTTTTCTGGTGTTCCCGCAGGGTAATGGCCGGGTTCATGCCTCCAAAAGTGATGTGACTGCCATCATATTCACGGGGACGGGTAGAGTTCATTTCCTCGTTGTACTGGCTCACCAAAGTCTGGCGGCGCTCCGGGTCTCTCCAGATCCAGTCCCTAAAGGCTTCCCGGATCGCCTGCTGTTTTTGAGCCGCCAGGGTGGTCTCCTTGGCATTCAGCACGCGGCGCTCTTTTCCGTCTGCGTCCTCTATGGTGTCATAGATGCGGACATCCCGCAGGTTTAAGGAATCCTCCAGAATCTTGTAGGCGTTGGCGCGGCTGGTCCCATAGGTGGTATAAGCTGCCACATCGTTGTAGGATACAGAAGATTTTCCCTTGATCTGCCATTCAGCGGTAAAGGACGAATAGTTGACCTCGATACTGCGTTGGAGATAAAACGGGGTATTAAAGGTCTCATACATAAACTGCTGGATATATTCCTTGTCAATCCAGGTAGCGCCCAGACGCACCTCGATCTCCGACGCATCCAGGTCTTTGGGCTGGGCGGCGGTAAGAGCTTCCACATTGACTGCAAAAGAAGGGTCCTGCTGTGCCGCCCGCTGAGCCTGACGCAGTTTGCGGCGTACATTGCCGGAAAGGTATTCATCAGCAGTCACATAATGGGGTGTGCCGTCCTGTTCCAGCTGTCCCGGCACACGGAAGATCACACTTTGCAGTTCTCCCGCCAGTTCTTCTTTTGTTTTTCCGGTAAGCTGGCTCATATAGCCCATATCTACGCAGGCTTTTTCCGAGATGGACACCGCCAGTGCTTCGCTTGCCGTATCCACAGTAGCCACTGCCTGATGGGGCTTGATGGTCCGTTTGGTGAACATATCCGCCTTGCGCTCCAGCTTTCCGTCCTCGTCAATAACTTCCAGCGCACAGAGCAGGTAATAGGAAGAATCGTCTGCATAGGCCAGGCGGTTTGCACGGTCATTGATGAGACCGTATTTGGCAGAAAAGCTGTCATAGAGCCGGTTTAGTTCCGCCTGTTTTTGGGTAATGGTGCTGTCTGGAACCGCTGCATCCATCTGAAGGTCGATCAGTTCCTGCACACAATCGCGCAGTCCCACAAGACCTTTTACGCGGGCTTCTGCGGTGGCGTTGAGATCAGGGCGCACCATGCGGCTGTTTTCCCGGTAGTACACCTGCCCGTCTACAATGACATAAGAATAGTTCTTCACATTAGGATCGGCAGGAATGGAGGTGCCAATGGCTTCGCCTTCGCCCAACTCCGGCAGCTCTGCCTCCTGATAAGTGCCATGAATATACTTCACCGCATCATGCAGCTGGTCGGAAAGCTCCAGTCCCTCGATAGGGTTCACGGTGTAGTCCATACCATGAGCAGTGCTTACCGGCTCCTGTCTGCCCAGCACCATTTCCGGGTGGTCGATAAAATACCGGTTGATGGCAAATCCGTCCTCCGTCTGTCCGGTTTGAGTCCATTCCGGCACGATGTCCAGCGGGCGGTCCCGCTTTTGGAGGAAGATGATGTCCGATACCACCTCGGCACCGGCATTCTTTTTGAACGCGTCATTGGGCAGACGGATAGCTCCCAGCAGCTCGGCACGCTGGGCAAGATAGCGGCGCACGGTGGAATCCTTGGCGTCCATGGTATAGCGGGAGGTTACAAAAGCCACCACACCACCGGGACGCACCTGGTCCAGTGATTTGGCGAAAAAGTAGTTGTGAATACTAAAATTCAGCTTGTTGTAGGCTTTGTCATTGACCTGATACTGACCGAAAGGCACATTGCCGATGGCAAGGTCAAAGAAGTCACGCCTGTCGGTGGTCTCAAAGCCGCCTACTGTGATGTCCGCCTTGGGATAGAGCTGCTTTGCAATGCGCCCGGAAACCGGGTCCAGCTCCACACCGTACAGACGACTGTTTCGCATTTCCTCCGGCAGCATACCGAAGAAATTGCCCACACCCATAGATGGCTCCAGAATATTTCCGGTCTCAAATCCCATACGGCCCACCGCTTCATAGATGGCCTGAATGACCGTAGGGCTGGTGTAATGGGCGTTGAGGGTGGAGCTTCTGGCGGCGACATATTCCTCCGGGGTCAGCAGCTCTTTCAGCTGGGCATACTCGGAAGCCCATGCCGGTTTCTCCGGGTCAAAGGCATCAGAAAGACCGCCCCAGCCCACATAGCGGGATAGGACTTCCTGTTGTTCCGGGCTTGCCTGCTGTCCGGCAACTTCCAACTCTTTCAGCAAACGAATGGCATTGATATTTGCCTGGAACTTGGCTTTCGGACCGCCTTCGCCCAAATGCTCATCGGTAATACGGAAGTTTTGTGCATTGCGGCGCAGGTTGGCCTTGTATTCCTCATAGGAGGCTTCCTCGGCAGCTTTGGCATTGGGGAAGGTCTGCCACTGGCCATTGACCTGAATGGAAACCGGGTGTTCGTCCAGCACTTCCTCAAAGGGTTTCTCCGACTCAGTCACAGGGGCTGGTGGCTCCGGCTCCTCGATATGCAGCCGTTCCACCACCACATCATAAGGCAGATTGTTCTTATCGCCCGGATAGACGGCCACGGTCTCGGAATGGAAGGTCGGGGATTCGGCAGACGGTTGGGGCTGTTCCTGTCCAAAGCCATCCATCTGACGGGCATACATCCCGCGCAGCAAAGGCGCAACTTCATCCCAGCGGAAATACAGCACAGCCAAACGCTTTTCCTCTGCGTCCAGGACTTCCAGCTCCATGCCCTGTGCCGTGGTACGGTAATCGGCAATATCGCCGGTCTCCAGATTCAGGGTCTCAATCTCATGAGGGTAGGCTCTGCTCAGCCAGTAGGCAATCTCACTGTTGCTCCTGCCGGATTGCAGCAGCGTGGAAACCTGTTTTTTATCTGCTTCATCCATCAGTCCATGGGACAATACATCCCGCAAGTCCTGATCTGCCTTGTCCGGGTCAATGGGAAGAAGCTCGGTATAGTAAGCATTGCGGCGGTCTGCCCGAAGCAACTGCTCGAACTGTTCTTTGCGCTCTGCCCGATAGATGGGATATACCATGCCGGTGGGCAGAAGCTGTACGGTGTCCTCCCGCAGCTCGGTGATCTGATAGGCGTCATCCTCGATATACACGGTATCGCCCACAGCATAAACCGGGGCGGCAGGGTCATAGGAAGTCCTTTGCGGAATTGGACTGCGAACGGCATCATATTCCTCATCGGAAATGGAAATCTCGGAAGTCTGCTCTGCCTCGGCAGCTGCGATCTGCTCTGCATCTGACATCACCTGTTGGATAAATGGGTCATTGTCCAGTTTTTCCGAGTCTGCCACCTGGCCGTTGACGATGCCCCTTTCCTCCAGGGCTTCCCGGATGGCGATGGGGTCGATATTGTCAAAACGGTCCTGTTCTTCTTCGGTATAGAACCGGTCCTCCTGAATGAGCTGGGCGATTCGGCGCTGTACCTTCGGCCAGGGCAGCTGCGTTTCCTCCGGG
>NZ_JAOQKC010000001.1:111127-113734 GCF_025567165.1 Laedolimicola ammoniilytica | reverse complement strand
CGGTGCAGACGCTGGCGGAACTCCGGCACATCCGAATAAAGGCGGATCAGCTCCATATCCTTAGAGCCAAGAACCGCACGGCGCACAGCGGCATTACCCTCGATGACAGCATTTTCACGGTCAAAATGACCGCAGGCATTGCGGTATGCGGTATCCTCGGAAATAGCGGCAGTCACCACAGGCTTATACTGCTCAAACTGCTCCCGAAGGGTAGGCTTTGGCGTTTCTTCCTCTATCTCCGGCTGCTGGGCTTGAATGGCATCTTCTTCTGCCAGATCCTTTTCAGCCTGGATCTTGTCATACTGCGCTTGTTCCTGTTCGGTAAGATAGCGGCCTTTCTGGACAAGTGAGGTAATGCGCTTGGCAACCTTTTCCCAGTTCAAGTGAACATCCGGGCAGTCCTGCTTTTTATAGTGCAGTCCTTTCCCATCGTGATCTTCGCCGCTGTGTGTTGCGCCGGACAGGGCATGAGAGCGTCCGCCAATGCCATACTCGTCTTTAAGGAATCTCACTTTTTCCTTATCCGTATGGTTTTCCATGAAGAACGCATAGATACGGCCTTTTCCTCCGGCAAAACTGCTGCCGCCGGTCATGGCGGTGTCGATCTCATCCTCTGTAATGAAATGCTGGACGGTTGGCACTTGGGAAAGGTCCGAAGAAAAAGTCCTGCGGGGCAGGTCAAGGTCTTTCAGGTTCTCCCAGATTTCCCTTGGCCTATGGTAATGAAAGCGCAGCAGGTCACGGTCCTGCTGATAGGCAGTCCAGAAGGCGGCGTATTCTTCCTTGAGTGTCTGGCGGAAAGCCGGGTCATTCAACTGCTCCGTCAGGCGGCGGGTCTCCTCCGGGAACCCATTGCCTCTGATTTCTGACAGGCAAGACGAATATCCTGCTTCTCTGGCTTCCTCGCTGAAATCGTGGTACAGATACCAGAGCTTTTCTGCAAGGAGGGAGCGTTCATAGCCTGCCGCTTCTGCAAGCTCCACATTGGAGGCAAACTGGCCGCTCTCCAAAAGCTCCCCGATACGCTCTGCGGCGCTCTCCCAGGAAATGACCTGGGCAGACCTGTCATAACGGACAGACTTCCCGTGGGAAAGATGGATACCATCCTCGGCATACCATGCGCTCACACTGCCAAGGCCGTTGCCGCCGTGGTACAGCGCTTTCAGTATCTCGGCAATCTCAGCGGTGGTTTTTTGCTTTTCAAAGGCAGCAACCACACGCTCTCTCTGGCGGTCTGTATTGCCGCCCAAACGCAGCACATGGTCAATATCATTTTGGGCAAAAGAAAAAGCAGAGGATGTATGCGCTACATTCTCTGCTTCATCTATGGATTGGATCTGCTCCGCTTCGGAGAGGAACAGGTTTAGGGTCAGCTGTTGATAAGCTCCGCCATCAGGATCTCCTCTGCCTGGGCTTTGCAGGTGTTCATCAGGCCCACCCACTTCATGGGATCGCTGGCTTTCAGTTCCTCGGTGGCTCCCGCTTCCTTCGCCAGCTGGGGCATCATCTGTTCCAGTCTGCTCTGGGCGGTCTCGTCGATCTCGATGAGGTGCGGGTACAGCTTCTCGCTCAGCAACATCTGGTTGTAGAGGATGGGACGGTGTTCTTTCAGGTAGGTTTTCCTCATCCTGCCGTACTTGCCCAGGGGTTTCTCCGGCTGCTGGCTCAGCTTCAGGTCGGGAATCAGATAGTCTCCGTTCTGGATATAGGTCATGGGATTGTTCATCTTGCTTGCTCCTTTCTTGGTTGGCTTCGCGCTCTGCATTTCGGACGGTAACGCCGATCTGCCGCAGCACCTGCTGGTTGATCTGGCTGACCGCTGTTCCCAGCGCCCCGATGGTGGACGGGGTGTTGAAATCAAAGATCGCCATGAAATCTTCGTGGTCGAAGTAGCGTTCCGGCTCCAGTCCACAGCGGGACATCAAAGCGTAAGTGATGCTGACGGTGGCGGCTGCCTTGAACTGCACTCCGATGTTATACTCATCATATTCCTCCAAAAAGGAACCGTCAACGATATAGAAGAAGTCCTGCTGATGCTCCGTCCAGTATTCCTCAGCCAGTTTTCCGGCTACCTCAGTGAGCTGTCCGGCAAGGTCATCACCGGAAACATCATAGATGCGCTCCAGCATGGCCTGCACCGAATCCAGATGGCGCTCCTCCAGCTGCCACAGCCAGGGAGTGCGGGAATGTTCACGGGTTCCGGTGTCGGAAATGTCAAAGACATAACGCAGGCGAGGTCTGTCCCCGGAATCATCCACCAGAGCGATTCCCTTGGAACCGCGCCTTACATAACGGCCCATCTTTTCATTCCACAAATCGTACTCCGCACAGGCGGTGGCGTCCGGTCGCTGGGCATAGATCATCAGCTGCTCATGGAACGGGTACTTGTAAAGGCGGGAAGCAGTAGTGAGAAACCCTGCCCATTCCTGCCAGCTCCCCGTGAGCTGTGTTGCCACTTTGTCCGCCATCTGTGCATATAGTTCAGCTTTGGTTGGCATAGTGTTCTGTCCTCCTTTCAGTTTTGGGGTAAAAAGGTGGGGTGGCAGATCGCCACCCCATCCCTGCGGTTATGTTGTTTACTGGTCAAAATCCGGGTACAGCTCCAGT
>NZ_JAOQKC010000001.1:107278-110794 GCF_025567165.1 Laedolimicola ammoniilytica | reverse complement strand
TGATGATACCGTCAATCATGCCGTAATCGTCCTCCAGCATCATTTCCGCATTTTTCAGCGGGTTTTCTGGCAGGAATCCGGGGATCTGGGTAAAACCAACACTGTCACAGTAATGACAGGATACCTTACCGTCCTGTCTGATCGCAACGATGTCGCTGACGCTCATGGAGGGACTGTGAAAGTCCACGGGCTTTTCCAGATTGAATTGCTGATAGAGTTTTTCCAGCTGCTCCGGCACAGTGCCAGACTCCCTCAGAGGAGCTGTGTAAATGAGGTCATAATTGCTGCGGTCTAT
The DNA here is from genome assembly GCF_025567165.1 of Laedolimicola ammoniilytica. Classification (NCBI taxonomy): domain Bacteria; kingdom Bacillati; phylum Bacillota; class Clostridia; order Lachnospirales; family Lachnospiraceae; genus Laedolimicola; species Laedolimicola ammoniilytica. The sequence goes on along the minus strand of NZ_JAOQKC010000001.1, from coordinate 110,499 downwards.
GGAAATGTTATGGGACTTTAACCAGTCCAGATTCATAAAGCGCACATTCTGCGGATCGTCACGACTTACCTGATAGATGGCAAAGCAATCTCTGTTCTGGGAGAGAAATGCCTGTTCGCGTTCCTGCTGATGTTCCTGACGCTCCATGACCTTTTCGTGGAACTGAGGGCTTTTCTCCCATTCCTCATGGTCCACACCGAAAAGACCGCCATGATCCATGATTTCCTGCGGGTCAAACACCATGCTCTCCGTATTGTCCTCATACAGCACATAGACGGTCAAACCGGCGGCATCCAGTTCCAGCGCCCGTTCTCTGGTAACAGGGAGCATCCCATCATAGGTGTAGCCATATTCCTGCATATCCGGTGTGGATACCTGCTCATCCGGCATGGGGTATTCATCCAGTGCCTGCTCCTGCGCTTCCGGCAGCTGGGAAGAGGCAGTCATCTGACTGGTCTCTGCCTGCATCTGCTGATAGGCCGCTTCCTGCAAGGTCTCAACCATAGACAAGGGAGCGCGTCTGAGCGAAGTGCTGTCCAGATCGTTATCATCACAAATCTGGAGAACTGCCTTCATGCAGGAAAGCTCCGACATATCCAGCTGACCACCATCCAGCTCTTTCATGGACGCAGCATCGTAAAGAGTGTAGTCCCATCCGCTGTCACAAGGTTGGATATGAAGATAGGTAGTATCGTTGATCAGAAACAAAGCCTCCTGCTGGTTGGCATCCGCCCCCAGTACCTCCATTTCCGGCATGGTCGCAGCCAGTTCCTTTACCGCTTTCTGTACCAGCGGATTGTCACGGTAATAGTCGATTGCCTGAATAGTGTCCAGGTCAATGGTCTGCCCGGTCAAAATCGGAAACGGTCCTTCATAGTCGCTTCCGTCTTTCAGCTCAAAACCAATTCCTTTGATCCCGTTCATTCGCTCTGCCGGAATTTCCTGATAGATGCGGACCGCCTCCTCCAAAGACAGGTTATCGTGGTATTCTCCGAGGTTTGGAAACTCCATGCACTCTGCCACATAGTAAGTCAGATTGCCGGTTGGCTGCTCTATCGGGGCGGTTTCCGGCTCTGCCTTTGCATGGGGATCAATCCCACGCTCTTTGCAGATTTCCTTATAGTGGCGCTCAATGTCAGAGATCAAAGTGCCGGAGGTCTTATTGATGGTCTCCAAACTGGCTCTCAGCTCTTTCAGTTCCTTGCCCTGACTCCAGCTTGCAATATAGCCGAAGCTGTTTTCTCCGGTCTCAATGCCAAAATATTTGCAGACCGCATAGGAGATGCTTTCAGCCTCCACTTCCTCCGTGTGGCGGTCTTTCCTCTGTTCTTGCAAAAACTGGGTGAGGGTAGAAAAGCCGCCAACAAAATTCAGCCCTTCTTCCTCGGTCAGCATCAGGCGTCCATCTTCCGCCAGCTCCAGCGGCTCTGTCAGCAGAACGGAACCTGCATGGTTTACAACCACTTGTTCTTCTACACAGACCGGCTCTCCGGGGTCGTAGTCAGAACCGCGCAGGTCATAGCAATAAACGCCCTCCGGCAGATTATCACGGACAATCCGCCCATTGGAGAACAGACCGGGTTTATCAAACAGCTCGATCTCCTGATATTGCTCGTCATTGGCAATCTGAATCTTTTTCTGATTGTGGAGCTTGCTGTGGGCAATCTCGTGTACTGTGGCCGAAACCGTCTGCACCTCACTCATACCCTGACGAATGGCGATTTTCTGATGATCGGCAGAAAAATAGCCGTCCGTATCGGCGGCCATTGCTTCAAAAGTGATTGGCACCGGCGCACTACGGCGCAGGGCCTCCATGAATGCCTCATAATTGGGTACATTTCCAGAAAGGGAGGAAGCAAGCTCCGGCAAAGGTTTCCCATCGGTCTGGCTCACATCAAAAACCTTGACCGGGCGAAACATGGGGATCTCGATTTCTTTTTCCTCTGTGATGATCTTTCCGTCTTTATCCAGAATCGGAGCCTTGGTATCCGGGTCCAGTTTCTGCTCCTCGATTTTCTTCTTGTACGGTGTGGGGGCGATGATGGTAATGCCATGCTCGCCCTTTTTTACATGACGCTCAAACTGGTCTTTCCACTTATTGTATCCGGCTACCAAAGTGGCGTCCGGCTTCTGCATATAGATGAGCATGGTATTGTTTACCGAATAGCGGTGGAAGCGGGACATGACGGACAGATAACGCATATACTTTTCGCTCTCGAACAGTTCTTTGATGCCCTGCTCGATGCCATCCGTGATTTCCCTTAGCCGCTCTCGGTTGGTGGGTTTATTCTCAGCCATGATTTTCAATCTCCTTTCCAAGTGTGTGATTTCTGCTGTCTGTTCTGCAATCCATGCCTTTTGTTCTTCTTCACTTTCATAAAGAAAAAGGTCCAGTAGGTACTCTACATAGGTTTTCTTCTGGATCGCTTCCACAAAACGGGGGTGCGGTTCTTCCTCCGGTGTCCGGGGAGAATTGTCGGCCTCCCATTTTTTCAGCAGATAGTAGTAATCGGACAGTACGCGATAACACCGCTGCCGGTCCTCACGAAACTGCTGTGCCTCGGTTTTCTGCCGGACATACTTCCTGCGGGGAGGGGCCTGACTGTCATAGATCAGGCCAAAGTCCTGTGCCAGTTTCTCCGCCGCTTCTTTTGGAGAGAGGTCAAAGAGCTTTGCGGTAAAGTCGATCACATCCCCATCTGCACCGCAGCCAAAGCAGTGGAACCGCTGGTCTACCTTCATACTAGGGTTCTTATCATCGTGAAAGGGACAGCAGGCCATGCCATTTCGACTGACTTTTATCCCGTAAAACTCTGCTGCTTCTCTGGTGCTGACCGACTGCTTGACTGCTTCAAATACATTCTCTGCCATGTACCTTTAACTGCTGGACTTTCTCACAGGGGGCTGGTATCCGGCAGCTTTCGCACGCTCACTGGCAGCTTTGCGACGCTCGGCGCTGTATGGCTCCCGGACTGATACACACCGCTTAGGGACGGTAAAGTTATGGGCGTCCTTTCGGGTGATCTGGTCGGGGTGCTTTTTTGACAGCAGTTCCAGCTTCTCCATCAGACGGGGATCATGGGTGTAGACCTCAGCCATTGGTTCCGCCTGGTTATAGAGGAGAATGGTTTCCCGTTCCACTAAAGAGAGCTTCATCGGCTGCCTCCTTTCCGCTGGTCAAATTCCAGCTTGAAGTTGGCGTACTGTCCATCGTCCTCCAA
>NZ_JAOQKC010000001.1:82267-106965 GCF_025567165.1 Laedolimicola ammoniilytica | reverse complement strand
TTCCCTTGATGACCTGATAAGTCCCCACCAGGTCTCTCAGCATGGTGCTGATTCCATCCAAAAACTCCTCCGGGGCAAGCTGCCCGCGCTCGATCTCGCCCAGGCGGTACTCCCACTCGGCAGTCAAAAGCGGCGATTGCAGCTGTTCCGGCAGAACGGTGATCAGGGAAACTGCATCGTGGGAAGGGAGAAGCTGCACCGTTTTCCTGCTCTTTTTTCGTTCCAGAAAACCGGCAGATACCAGCTTTTCCAAAATACCGGCACGGGTGGCCGGTGTCCCCAGACCTTTTCGCTCGGCATCCTCCGGCATATCCTCTTTTCCGGCAGTCTCCATCGCGGACAATAGGGTGTCCTCCGTAAAGTGTTGAGGCGGACTGCTTTTGCCTTCTTTGACGATTGCAGCAGCAACCGCAAGGGTCTGTCCTTCGGTCAGCTCCGGCAGGGCTTTCTCTGCGCCATCTTTTTTCGGCTCTGCATCCTTCATTTTGGCACGGTAAGCGTCCTCCAGCGCTTTCCATCCGGGGTGCTTCACCGTTTTTCCTTTGGCGGTAAACTCCCCACCGGCACACGCTGCAATCACAACGGTTTCCGAATAGATATGGGGCTGGGCTACGGCGCACAGCAGACGCAGAGCCACCAGCTCCAGCACCGCTTTTTCTCCCGCAGGAAGGGCAGAAAGGTCTGCATCCTTGAGATTTCTGGTAGGGATTACTGCGTGGTGGTCGGTTACTTTCTTATCGTTGATGACCGTCTGCGGATCACAGGTAATGGCGATTTCCTTACGAAACGGCATAGCATTGGCAACCAGATTCACCAGCACCGGCAGGCTGTCTGCCATATCACCGGTCAGATAGCGGCTGTCGGTACGGGGATAGGTGCAGAGCTTCTTTTCATACAGGCTTTGCAGATAGTCCAGGGTCTGCTGGGCTGTAAATCCAAGCAGGCGGTTGGCATCTCTTTGCAGAGTAGTCAGGTCATAGAGGGCAGGCGGCTTTTCGGACTTTTCCTTGTGCTCCACCTTTTTGATCGTGACATTTGCACCCTGGCAGACTTCTTTCAGCTGCTCGGCAGCGGCCTTATCCGTCATGCGCTCCCCGGATACGGTAAGACCGGGCAGCTCCAGCGCCACGGTATAAAAGGGAACCGGCTTAAAGGTGTCGATCTCAGCTTCTCGCTGGACAATGAGTGCCAGCGTTGGGGACATAACACGCCCGATGTTGAGTGTGCGGTGATACAGCACGGAAAAAAGCCTTGTGGCATTGATCCCCACCAGCCAGTCGGCCTTGGCACGGCAGAGGGCAGCATCCCGAAGTCCGTCATAATCTGCACCAGGGCGCAGGTTTGCAAAGCCTTCCCTTATGGCGGAGTCCTCCATCGAAGAAATCCAGAGCCTTTTCATCGGCTTTTGACAGCCTGCCAGCTCATAGACGCTGCGGAAGATCAGCTCGCCCTCGCGTCCGGCATCACAGGCATTTACCACCTCCGTCACATCCGGGGCGTTCATCAGCTTTTTGAGAATATCAAACTGTTTCTTTTTATCTTTGCCCACCACCATCTGCCAATGCTCCGGCAGGATAGGCAGGTCATCATATCGCCACTTGGCGTACTTGGGGTCATAGCTGTCTGCATCCGCAAGACCGGCCAGATGGCCCACACACCAGCTGACACGCCAGCCGTTACCCTCCAGATACCCGTCCTTACGGGCAGTTGCGCCGATCACCGCAGCCAAACTATGGGCAACCGATGGTTTTTCGGCAATTACCAATTTATACTGAGCCATGATGGTTCCTCCTCTCATTAAATCATTGGGGTGTTTTACAGCAAAATATATCTATAATGAAGTTCTTTAACTCTGATACCAGTGGTGAGAGAGTAGTAGAAGTACATCAAACAGAGAAGAAGGACGGAAACTTTTTCCGTCCTTCTGTCTGCACATGATTGTTACTTTTCAGTTTCGTCAGCCTCAATATCTTCAACATCAATATCAAGGACTTCTTCATCCTCGGTTTCCCATTCCTCGGAATCTTCCTCGCCATAATCATAATCGTCCAGACTGTCATTGCCCTTGGTCTTAGGCTTATTCTTAACGAGCTTCAAGTAGGCAAATATGCCACCGCCGCCCAGCAGAGCCAGCAGAAGGATCAGGGCAGCCGGGTTCAGTCCGGCAGGCTTCTCTTTTTCCGGCTCCGGTGTTTCTGCCGGAGGTTCCGGTGCTTTTCCCGTACATTTACTCTTATCAGTTACACAGACCGGACAGGCCGTATTGACTGCCCCTGCTTCACATTTCTTCGTGCAGCCGCACACCGCAGGCGGCTCCTCTTTGGGTTTTCCATCCTCCATCAGCGCCATCAGGTCCGCTTCATCCACCTGGTTCAGAAAGTGAACAGCGGTCTTTTTATCCTCGTTGGCCCTGTCGATCAGGATATAAAAATAGTTGCCTGCCTTGGTGGTAACGGTAATGAGCTGCTTGTTGCCACCAAAATCATCCACCAGAGCGGCGTTGCCATCCGGGGTCAGCGGAGGTGCTTTTTCGGGTTCTTCCACCACATTACTGTCATTGGTGGTATCCTCTGCCGGGGGCGGCGCTGCGCCCTGGGCAAAAGCGGGAATAGTAAAGCCCGATGCCAGAACCAGCGTCAGGCAAAGGGCAGAAAGTGTTCGGAGCAATCGTTTATTCCTCATAGCTGTTTTCCTCCTGTTCGTTGTTGTCATCCACCATACTGCCGGGAATTGTGCCGCCGGACAGCATGGCGCTCAGCTGAGCCGGGGTCATACGCAGTGCGCGCACCATCTGGACGATCTCCAGGTTTTCAGCCTCGGTTTTCTGTGCCTCCAGCGCCTTGAGCTTTTCCTGATACTCTGCGATCTTCTCGCGGACCTTTGTAATCTCCTGGTTAATGCGTTCAATTTTGTTCTTTGCCATCGTCTATCACTCCTTCTAAAAAATCTCTGTTACCAGTTCATCAGGCCGTAGCCCTTGATACTCTGATAATTCAGGTCATAACTTTTGATCTTGCAGGCATCGCCGGAATTTCCCTCCACGGTATAAACACGGCTGCCATCGGTGCCGACAACAATTCCCACATGGTCTGCGGAACCATCCAGATCCCAATCGAAGAAAATGGCATCACCGGGAGCGATGTTTTCATATCCTCGTGCGCCCCACTGTCCATGAGACTGGAACCACGGAACACCCTGAGACTGGCAACCAGCAAAGCGTGGTTCCGTTCGACCGGATTGACCATAGCACCATGATACAAAGCAGGCACACCATTCCACGCGAGAGTTGAAGCCGTACCAGCTCCAATAAGGTTGTCCTCCCACATTGCCCACCTGACTTTTCGCCAGTTCCACCAGTTGCGAATTTCCGGGGCGGGTGCCGTTGATAAATTCAACACCAGTCAAATCTTCAGAAACACCTGTATCGGGAGAACCGCCACCAAACAACAGTGGCTTATTGCCCATAGTCTGTCGGTAGACCTGGTACATCTCCATCTGCTCCGGAGTCAGTAGTTCTGGCGCAAAAGAGGCAATGGAACGGCTTGTTAAAGTTACATGGAGAATACGATATTCATATTCATGCTCATCCCCATCTTCGTCAGTGTAAGTGCGAATCTGAATTTCTTCTCTCAGCGTAAGCTGATACTGTGCATCAAACACACGATCCAGCTCTGCCTGGGCGCTGTGGCGTGTATAGCCCTGCAAGACAGCAGAGAGAAACGCCGCAAGCTCATGGGGGTCATGACCAATCATATCCAGGTTATACCGATACTCGTCATATCCTGAGTGGCTGCTTTCGATGTTGTCGATTTTCTCCTGCAACTGGGCTTCTCTGGCTGCATAATCTGCCTCCACCGCCAGCATTTCCGGGTCATCCGATGGATAGGTGGTGCCGGAAATTACAGAACCAATACTCTGTGCCATCATAGAGCAGGAGGACATGGTATTCATCAGCATACAGATGAGGAGGAACAGCACACCGGCAACCAGAAAACCTTTCTTGTGGCGCATGACGAATGACCCTGCCTGTTGTGCCTTTTCTTTTACCGTCCTTGCGGCCTTTCCTGTTTTGGACGCAGCCTGGGCGGTATTTCCGGCAGTTTGACCGGCGCGCTTGGCGGCAGCATACTGCTTTTTGATACTCTGTTTTTGCTGCCAGCGGGAGAGAGGGTTGCTGGTAAACTGAGGATTTTCCCGTAGGGACTTCTGATACAGGGCATTCACATTGGCCTTCTCCAGCTTCTGCTCGGCCTGGGCTGCATTGCGGTAGGGCTTCAACTTGTGGCTGCGATAGCCCTCCCGCACCAGATAAGCGCCGGTCTCCACCGCCTCCTCGGACTTGTGGGCGCTTTCCACGCCCACATTGTCCTGCTCATTTTCACGGATCTCTTTATGGAGCTTGCCCGCGACCAGATGGACGGAAGCTTCTTTAACCCCTTGAGAAACTTTGGAGGGTGGTTTTTTCTTGTCCTCAAAGGTCAGCTTCGAGGTCTTTTTCCCGGTGTCCGGGTCAATGACCATCTGCCTGACCTTTTTCTTCGGGATATTGTCCTGCGCCTTATCTGCTCTGGCCGCAGCTTTCTCCGCCTTGCGGATCGGCTTTTCCAGCACTGGGTCAGACCGTTCCTCATCGGTAAAGCGCAGGCGCGGCTCTTTATTCAAACCAATCACCCATTAGGATAGCATCCATCATGTGGTGCAGCTCCACATAGAGGGCCAAACCTTCCGGATCATATAGCGGATGCACGGTGAGATACGCATGGACTTGCGCCAGAATCTCAGAGAGCATTGTGATAGGTCTGCACCCTACAATGGTTGCTGCACCAGGAGCACACATCATATTCGCCCAAATCGAAAAGAGACGGGCAAGACCAATTTCGCCATCCTCATTCAAGGTTTTGAGTTCTTTGTCAGCGGTACGACACTCAACAACAGCGGAGGCCATTACCGGAAGCAACATGAATTCGTGAGCCTCCAATGCCTCGCGAAAAAAAATCATGGTATCAAGTTCGCAAATATTCTGTTTCATAGTTATTCATCCTCCTTTTTCAGTTCCTGGGGTTTGGTGGTCATAATGCGGTAAAGCTCGGTATTTTTCGGGAAGTGATCCACAAACGGCAAGATTGTGGAGCCATAGAACAGCAGACCCTCGCCCTCACCGGAGTGGGTCACATAGCTAAGCTGGTGCGTGGAAATGCCCAGCTGCTTGGCGAGGATCTGACGGTCTCCGCCTGCCTGGTTGAGCATATACACGAAGTCCGAGTTTTCAAAAATGTTCTCCACCTCACGGCTGGAAAGCAGGTCTTTGACATTCTGCGTGATACCGGTGGGGATGCCGCCCCATTTTCTGAATCGCTTCCAGATTTCCACCGTATAGGCGGCGGTCTGTTCCTCCTTCAAAAGCAAGTGCATCTCGTCGATGTAGTAACGGGTGGACTTGTGGGCAGCGCGGTTGATGGTAACGCGGTTCCACACCTGATCCTGGACTACCAGCATACCGATTTTCTTGAGCTGCTTACCCAGTTCCTTGATGTCATAGCAGACAATGCGGTTATTGATGTCCACATTGCTCTGGTGGTTGAACACATTGAGGGAGCCGGTTACATAGATTTCAAGGGCCGTGGCGATATACTGGGCTTCCTTTTCTTCCTGTGAACGGAGCAGGTTATATAGGTCCTCCAGTATGGGCATATTCTCCGGGCGCGGGTCATTGAGATAGGTCTGATAGACCAAACGCACACAACGGTCGATGATGGTTTTCTGCACCGGCTGCAATCCGTCCTTACCGCCCACGATCAGCTCACACAAGCTGAGGATAAAATCAGACTTGAGGGACAGCGGGCTTTCATCATCCGAGTAGTCCAAATTCAGGTCCATCGGGTTGATGTAGTTGGTTGAGGTAGGCGAGATCTTGATGACCTGCCCATGCAGACGCTCAACAAGAGGTGCGTACTCCGCTTCCGGGTCACAGATGATGACATCATCATTGGTAAGCAAAAAGCAGTTGGCAATTTCTCGTTTTGCGCTGAAAGACTTACCGGAACCCGGCGTACCCAAAATCAAGCCATTGGGGTTTTTCAGCAGCTTTCTGTCCACCATGATGAGGTTGTTGGACAGGGCGTTGATGCCGTAGTACAGAGCTTCTTTGCCGTTCTGGAATAATTCCTGTGTGGTGAACGGTACAAAGATAGCCGTAGAACTGGTGGTCAGCCCTCGCTGGATCTCGATCTGATTGAGTCCCAGAGGCAGACAGCTCATCAGCCCTTCTTCCTGCTGGAAGTCCAGCCTGGTAAGCTGGCAGTTATACTTCTGGGCAATAGAGCCTGCCTGGAAGATGTTGTTGCCAAGCTGACGGGGATTGTCCGCCGTGTTCAGCACCAAAAAGGAGACCAGGAACATTCGCTCGTTTCGGCTCTGCAAATCCTGCAACAGCTTTTTCGCTTCACTGCCGTAGGTAGCAAGGTCAGAGGGAATGATGTCCATGTCGTATCCGGCACGGACTGCTTTTTTCTGTTCCTCGATCTTACTGCGGTCCAGGTCGGTAATCTTACGCTTTACCGTCTTAATGGCTTTCACCTGATCCACCGACTGAATGTGCATACTCACAATGAGCGAGCTTTCCATATCCAGAAAATCAGCCAGCAGACGGTCATTCAGCTCCGGTGCAAGGATCTGCAAAAAAGAAACAGCCCCGTATTTCTTGCCCATACGGAACTGCTTGCCGGTGCGGAACTCAAAGGAACTTGGTGCGATGAAGTCCTTGGTAGATAGGCCGGAAGGAGCCAGCCAGTCCCATTCAAACTGAAACGGGAGCTGTTCATCCATGTGGAATACCGCATGAAGCTGGGAAAGCCTTTCCTTACCGTCCAGTGTTCTGGCGGCTACGCCAAGACGCTTGAAGTTATTGAGTATATCGGTCTCAATACGCTCCAGACGGGGCTTGGCGGCTTTGATGCTGTCAGCGTCGATACCAAAGGTCAGGTATTTGGTCTTGATGAGACCGTTGTTGCCTCTGGCCAGCTGATTTTGCAGCATCGTGGTGTATTCCTCACGGATACTGTCAAAGGCATCCCCCTGGGGCGGGATGGAAATGGAGTTTGCAAAGGTCTCCTCTGATGCCGCAAGGTTCAAAAAAGACAGCTGGAAGTGAATCGAGCTGTCGAAATAATTGAGGAAATCACACCAGCCCTCAAAGATCGCGGTCTTATCTTCATTTTGGGAGAGCTGATAGTTGATGTCCTGAAACTGAATAGTCTTTGTGTAGTGGCTGTCCGATACACGGCAGATCCCGTCCGGCCACATCCGTTCATAGGGGATACTGTCCTGTGCCGATTTTCCTTTTTTGTCCGTGCGGTTGGCGCGGGCAATGGCCGCTTCGATCTGCTTCTTATCGGCGCGGGACAGCTTTTTCTTTGTCTTTACCGGCTGCACGGTCTTTTCTTCCGGTTTTCCCAGCAGACGGCGCAGCCAGCTTTTCATTGCGGTGAACAATGTCATACACCTCCTTATCGAGCATTTCCTGCCGCTTTAATACGGCATAAAAGTTATTGGTCTGGTAGGGACGCTGCTTGGGACGGATCACAGCCACTTTGAGAATGTTGCCGACGATCTTTTCCAGGGGCTGTCCATGCTTTTCATACATTGCCAGCAGGAAGAAGGGCATCATGACCAGCATCATACACATGGCGGCCATGCTGTTTCCCGCAGGCTCACAGAGCAAAAAGAACAGCGGTACGCCTACAAGCGCCCCGGCGGTAAAGCAGACCAACTGCCTTCGGGTCAGATTGAACATGACCTTGGTTTTGACTTTGGTTAAATCTTTGGGTACGGGTACATAAGCCAATGTGGAAACCTCCTTCCGTTTTAGTGCGCCTGAAAGACGGATTTTGCAAGGCTTCCGGTTTTGAACAGCGTAAAGCACAGCAGTACGGTGTAGCCCACGCAGCTCCAGATCGCCATGATGATGTCATCTTCCAGAGCGATGTTCTGCACCAGCACAGCATAAATTGCTACGCAGACGATGATGAGAAACGCCTGAAAGCCCAGCGCCAGCAGGGAGCGGAGGTAGTTTTGTCCCATACCGCCCCATTCCTTACCCATCATGGCAGCCATTGGAACGGGAGCCACCGAAGTCACAAGGTAAATCTCGATCATACGGCCATAAATGACGATAAAGATACAGATATACAGCGCCCACATGGTAATGCCGATAAAGAGGGATTGGAACCACAGCCCGAACAGCGGCCCCAGATCCATTTCCATCAGCCTCGGTTCCAAATCGGTCATAACTGAGGAAATGTCAATGGACGCATCCGAACCGATGATCCCTGCCGCCTGTGCCACCACGCTCTGTGCCATATCAAAGACGCCCATCACGATATTCCATGTGTTAGTGACAATCAAAATAGCGGCGGCGCTCTTGAACACCCACTTGAAAATCATCCAGGTGTCCACATCATGCAGGTTGTTCTTGTCTGCGATCATCTGGATCAGGTCTACGGTCATTACGATAGCCAGAATCACGCCTGCAATCGGCACCATGATGGAGTTGGACAGATTCTCAATCATACTGAAAATACTGCCATTCCATCCCTGTGGGGTCTGGCCTACCTGTACGGATATATCCGCGACCTGTTGGTTTACGCTGTCAAACATCCCCGAAAGGTTGCTCATAATACCGCCCACCAGCATTTCTTTCAGCCAATTTGTCAGGGCTTCAAGTAAGAAATCCATACGGTGTCAACCTCCTTTCCGCCGCCCCCGCAAAACTGCGGGAGCGGCAAGGATTTCATGCGGGGACGCTTAGACAGAGAAAAGCCCGGAGAGCAGAGGTACAAGGACCATGCCGACTACGGCTACACCAGCGCCGGCCATGAGCTGCTTCATGCCCTGGGATTTTGCTAATGTGTGATAAAGAAGCATTAGAAGTGTAAAAAATTTTGCCGTTCCTATCCGGCACTTGGCCATTGTGTCGGATAGGTCGGGCGGTTATTCGGGCAAGTCAATCTTGCCGACAAAGCTGTAATAAATCTCAATGTCCTGCCTGCGGGTGCCGTTCTCGTCGTAACTGCACTCATGCACCACGATTTTCTCTACCATTTCCCGCAACAGGGTGGGGGTCAGTTCTTCAAAGGCAAGGTGCTTGCGGACAATGCCCATGAATTTCTCGGCGTTGACGGTGGCGGCCTGCGACTTGTCCAGTTCAGCTTGCAGGGCTGCGGCTCTCTTTTTCAGTTCAGCTTGCTCGGCTTCATAATCAGCCGACAGTTCCATGAAACGCTCGTCGCTGATTTTGCCGTTTACATTGTCCTCATACAGCCGCTTGATAATCCGGCTCACTTCGGCAATGCGTTCCTGTGCCTGTTCAAGCTGCTTGGTGGCTGCGGCGGTCTTTCGCTTGCCGCCGATCTCGTTCTGCTGGACAAGCAGTTTCACAAACCGGCTCTCATGCTTGGCTGCGTATTCGGTCACTTGCCGAAGATTTGCCAGGACACCGGCGGTCAACAGGTCGGTGCGGATAAAGTGCGCCGTACAGTCGCGGGTGCGCTTCTTGTAGCTGCCGCAGATGTAACAGTCCTGCTTGCGGTCTTTGTTCTGATACCGCTGCTGATACAGCACATGGCCGCAGTCGGCGCAGAATAAAATCCCAGAGAACAGCCCCACTTCATCATAGCGGTTCGGGCGTTTGCGCTGCTTGCGTAACTCCTGCACACGCTCCCATGTTTCCATGTCGATCAGCGGCTCATGGTGGTTCTCAAAAATGGCCTGCTTCTCAATGGGGTTCTCTACGCTGTGCTTGACCTTGTAAGAGGGCTTTTCCGTCTTGAAGTTTACCAGACAGCCGGTGTACTCCCGATTTTCAAGGATATGCACGACGGTGTTTGTCGCCCACTTGCACTCATAGCCGGGGTGGTAACGGCGGGTGCTGCCTGTCCGCTGATATTCCAGCGTCCCCGGCGTGGGGATTTGCTGCTCCGTCAGCATACGGGCAATCTTGGTCGGGCCGTTCCCGGCAAGGCAAAGCTGGTAAATCTGCTGTACCACCGGGGCGGCTTCCTCGTCTATGATGAAGTTTTCGTCCTCGTCCATCACATAGCCGTAAACCGGCTTGCTGGTAACGGGCTTGCCGCTCATGCCTTTTGACCTTTTTACTGCCTTGATTTTCTTGCTCGTATCTCTCACCAGCCATTCGTTGAACAGATTTCGCAGCGGGGTAAAATCGTTGTCCATGCCGCCGTTTGCGCTGTCCACATTATCGTTGACAGCGATAAAACGCACACCCTTTTGAGGGAACAGCATTTCCGTGTAAAACCCCACTTGCAGGTAGTTTCGCCCCAGCCTTGACATATCCTTGACGATAACGGTTCCCACTTTTCCGGCTTCAATGTCTGCAAGCATAGACTGAAAGCCCGGTCTTTGGAAATTTGCCCCGGAATAACCGTCGTCGGTGTACCAGCGCAGATTGGTAAAGCCGTTCTGTTTTGCGTAGGCTTCGAGTATCCTTTTTTGGTTCGATATGGAATTGCTCTCTCCTTGCAGTTCATCGTCTTTGGATAATCTCGGATAAAGGGCGGTAATCAGGTTTTGGGTGGCTTGTCTTAACATAAAATCCTCCGTTTCCGACAGCCAGCCCCACTATTCCGTATTTTTATCATACCACATGGGGCGGCTGTCTGTATAGCGGCAAAAGTGTAAAATCTGCTTCTTTATAGTTTATAAAAAAGAGCGTTCTTTTCATAGGGATTATCATGAAAAACGGTAATTGAAAATCCCTTTACTTCATGCTATAATACGAAAAGCGTTACCAGCGACGATAATGCGGGATTTTGTCTGCAATTCATTGAAGGAGGTACAGGCATGAAGTTTGAAAAAATTGATTGTGGCAACGGAATTGCGGTTGCCGTATCAAGTGACAGCATGATTATTACTGATGTCGATTCTGCGCTTGATTTGCTTATGTCTGCCAAATACGAAGCAGGCACAAAGTATATTGTCGTGGATAAAAAGAACATCATTGAAGATTTCTTCATTTTGAGCAGCGGCTTGGCGGGAGAAATTCTTCAAAAGTTTATCAATTACGGTGGAAAAATCGCTATATACGGGGATTTTTCACATTACACCAGCAAGCCGCTGAAAGACTTTATCTTTGAAAGCAATAAAGGGAAAGATGTGTTCTTTGTTGCAACAAAGGAAGAAGCAATTCAAAAAATAAGTCAAAGCATTTAGTGGATAAAATCCCCATATCGGATAGTTGTGTATTAACCCAACGCGAAAGCGGCCATGTCAAAGCATGGCCGCTTTTTCCATGCCCCCGGCTCATGCCGGATAAGTCGGCTTCTGTGTAGCAGCGGCTTCGGCTTGCAGCACTTTTTCCATTTTGTCGATGGCAGTTTCGGTGCTGTCCTGCTTGAAATAGCCGGACACCACAAGGACAGAGTTGCCCATGCGGATTTTCGTCACGCAGTCGGGGCGGCGGGGATTGGTTTTTGTGGTCTGTTCGTAATCTGCCATAGGCTACTCCTTTCACTCATTCATCAGATTTTTCAGCCGTTCCAGCTTGGCTTGTGCGGTTTCCCTGCGGAAGTTGCCGCCCGTAAAACGGACAGGGGCGCACATTTCCAGCAGCCGGTCATAGATACGGGCATAGGCGGTGTCGGTTGGGTTCTGGATTTGCTGCAAGGTCAGGTTGGTGGTGACGATCAGCGGCCTGCGGCTGCGGTATCGGCTGTCTATCACGCTGTAAACCTGTTCCAGCCCGTAGGCGGTGTCACGCTCCATGCCAAAATCATCAAGGATAAGCAGCGGATAGCGGCAAAGCCGGGAAATGTATTCGTTCCTGCCCTCGAAGCTGGCGGCAAGGTCATTGAGGATAGCGGCAAAGTTCGTCATGCGGACAGGGATTTTCTGCTCCATCAGGGCGTTTGCGATACAGCCCGCAAGGTAGCTTTTGCCGGTTCCCACACCGCCCCAAAAGAGATAACCGATGTTCTCGGCCTGCATGGTGTCCCAATGCTCCGCATAGAACCGGGCAACGGCGGTCTGGGGGTTCCTGCCGTTGTCGTTTTCAAAAGTCCAGTCCCGCATGGCGGTATCGGAAAATCCCCGGCGTTTCAAGTCCTCTACGGTGTCAAGGTGTCTGCGCTGCTGTTCGGCGGCTTCACGCTCAATCCGCTGCGCCCTCTGGCAGTCGCACTCTGCCGGGTGGCGGTCAAGCCCGAAAAGCGTCTTGCCCTCTGGGAAATAGGCTTCTTTGGGCTTGCGGCATTTTCCGCAGTACAGCAAACCGTCCTCGCCTGTGTAGTCGCCGCTGTCCGGCTCGGTATCCGGCAGCAGATTGATATTCTCGATTTTGTTCATAAACTTTCTCCCTCCTTGCAGGTGTAGTCCGGGACACCCTGTTTCGGGGCGTCCTTTTTGTCATTCTCTGCCCATATCCGCAGGGCGGCGGCATAGTTCTGGTAGGTTCTCCCGTTGGCGGCAAGGTAGCGGCTCATTTCCTCAATGAGCCGTTCCAGTCTGTCCGGGAACTCGGCTTTCAGTTCTGCATACTCGGCTTCGGTCAGAAAAACATTCTCATATCTGCCAAACGGTTTGTGCGGCTCTCCACTCACTCCCATTGTTTGGTTTTCTATCAGGTTGTTTATAGTAAGGTTGTTAGGGGTCGGTTTTCCGACCGTCATAAGGTCGCTTTTCCGACCATCAGTAGGTCGGTTTTCCGCACTTATGAGGGTCGCTTTTCCGACTGTCATAGGGTCGGAAATCCGAACTAATGGCGGCAGCTTCACATACAGGCGGTTGGCTGCGGAAAATCCCGCCCGTTTCCGTTCCAGAAGTCCGGCTGCGTCCAGTTCGTTCAAGGCGGCTTTGATGGCGGTCTGCCCCTTATCCAGCATTTCGGCAATCTCCGCTATGGGATAGACAATGAATGTCCTGCCCTGATCGTCCTGCCAGCCGTTCCGCTGTGACAGGGTGGTGCGGTCTAACAGCAGCGCATAGAGCAGCTTGGCGGTCTGGGAAATGTCCATTTTCAGCAGGAACCGGGGATATGGCAGGTAGGGCGGCAAGCCTGTGTCCAGCCCTACATAAATGGTTTCCTGCGTGTTGTCCGGCTTCATGGCTTCGCCCGCTTGGAGCGAAACGGCGGGCACTCGATGATCATAGCCCGGAAACTCTGCTTGCAGGTGCGGCGGCACTTGCGGCAAAGAGGATTGTAGGTGATACGGTTGCGCTCATTGAGGAAGAACGCCCATTCTTCCTTGCGCTTCTTGCTCATTCTCGGCATGGCGGCTCCTTTCTGCCGTTTCTATCGATGTAACCGGATAGGCGGCGTTTGGTGTATGATTTCGGTGTCATTTTCGGGGATTTTCCTCTCTGTATGCCCCTTGAAAAAGGCAGGTGGTATTGCGGATAGGGTCAGATATAGGGAACGCTTTTGTGCGGTTTCGGTATCATTTCGGGGTGGAGTTCAGTGGTCAATTTCCCATAGCAAAGGGGTGTCCAAAATGGAACCCCCTTTCCGGGTAGGGGTGGAACAAAACGGAACACCCTTACCGCTCCCAATCCCGACGCACCTCTTTTGTCCGTTCCTGCCGGAGCATGGCGGCAAGGTTGGATTTGACCTTTTGCAGCTCGGCGGCTCTGGCTTTCTGCTCCCGGTACTCGGTGTAAATCCCGTTTTTCTCGGAAATCAGGGCTTCATTTTCCGCTTGCAGCTTGGAAACGGCGGGCAGCTTCTTTAAGCCCTGTTGCCGAAAATACCGCACCGCCGCTTCATACAGCGTCAGGTCTGCATGAAACGCTTCCCGGTATCGTTCCGGCTTCTTGGCAGTTTTCAGCCCGTCATGGGCGGGCTTGGTTCTGCGGTAAACGCTGATCTGGTGCATGAGTTCCTTGTTGGCGGTGATTCTGGATTCCAGTTCTTTCAGCTTTTCTCCGGCGGCGTGCTGCCCGGAAATGGCGGCTTCCAAAGCTGTGTCCACTTCTTCGGGGCTGGCAAAACCATGCTCGGAAAGGAAATTCATGGTCTTTGCCATCTGTTTGAGGTTAAAGGTTTTTGCCCAACGCTCATAACCGATACCTTTTCCCTCGGCTCGCTTGGCGGCTATATCTACAAGCCGCTGCGGGCTGTCAGGGTTCGGGGTGATTTGGGCGGGTTTTGTCCGCTGTATGCCCTTAGTAAGCTGCGGCTGGTGTTCCTGTCTGTCCTGCATCTTTGCGGCTGCTCTATGGGCGTTCTGCTGGAAAACAGCAAGGACAGCGGCCTTGTCGAAGTCCGTCCCCAGCTTCCGGGCGGTGATGGGCTTTGTTCTGTCCGGCGTGAGATAGGACAGCCGCCCCCGGCTCTCCTTAACGGTCACGCCCTCCCGCAACAGGAGAGCGGAAAACTCGTCAAAGCTGGCGGCGGTGGCAAGGGCTTGGCGTATGGTCTGCCGCAAACGGCCTTTGTCGGTTTCAAACTTGGTCTGTCGGGGTGCGATACCCTCGGCAAGCAGCACAGCGTTTTCCTTGTCCAGCTTGGCTTGCCCCTTGCGCTTCGCCCAGTATTCACGCTCGGTCACTTTGTTTCGGCTGCCGTTCAAGAGGTCGATCTGGTAAAGCCCCTCCCGGTGGCACATCTCCATGACTTCGCTGCGGAAATACCGCATGGCGGCTGCGGTACAGCGGTGCTTGTTCCCGGCTCTGGTGTCGCTTGCCCTGTCCATGTAGGGCTTGCGCTCCACCTCGGCAATCCGCAGACTGTTGATGACAATATGCACATGGATATTGCCGCTATGGTTGTGCCCGTCCGGGTGGGTACAGACAAGGGCTTGGTGTCCGGGAAAATGCTCTTTGCAGTAGGCCAGCCCCAACGCCTGCGCCCGGTCTACGGTCAGGCCATTGTCGGCTGCGTCCCGTGGGTCAAAGCTGATGATATAGTGGTGGCTCTTGATGTCCTCCCGTTTGCTGTTCTTGCCGTACCGCAGATTTGCCCGGATACATGACAGGGCAAAATCTTCCTCCCCGCAGTTCAGCGTGTCCAGCCGGTAGTCCTGCCGGGGAATGAGCCGCCCGGCTTCATCAAGGGTGGGTTTCATGGTAAACTCGTCATGCTCAAAGGTGAGATAGGCTTCGGCGGCTCCGTAGTCGGCATTTTTAGAGCTGATATGCTTGATCGTTGCCATAGGCTTCACCTATCACTTTCAGCACCTCGAATTTGAGGGCGGCAAGGTCGGAAACAGCGGCTCTCACCTCACTGGACAGGGCGTTGTAGGGTGCGCCGTATTCGTTGAGATACCGGGCGATCTGGTTCAGGTTGCTGCCGATTTTCCCGTACTGCGCCACAAGGGAAGATATGGCGGTGAGCATTTCTTCGCTGTGGGCAGTCACCCGGATAACAGGAGAAATCCGGCTGTAAAAAACGGCTTGCCGGATATACTCGGACTGGCTCATGGAGAGGGCGGCGCATTTGTCCTCAAAGGCTCTGCGCTCGTCCTCGGTCAGACGGGTCTTGACAACACATTTCCGCTTGGGGGTGTTGTAGGTTTTGTGTGGCATGGTGGCTCAACTCCTTTCAAACTGCAACGGACAATTTTTATCTAAAACACAAGTATTGGGGCAAGTTTTTTCAGCGGCGCAAGCCGCAAAAGGCGGGTTTGGGGTGGCAACCCCAACAAGTATCTGACCGGGGGACAAATGAGCGAAAAGCGAAATTTGGTACACTGGTCGATACTTGCTCTCCGTGACTGCAAACTTTCTCTCACTTCCGTCCGCCACTTTTTTGGAAAACTGCAACCACAAAAGTTTGTTTCTCTTTTTCTGCTACTACTAATCCTGTAAAGGGCATTCCTGCCCGCTTTCGCTAAAATGACACCGGACGCAGTGGTTTCTACCCGGTGTTGGAGAAATCCTTTCTCTTTGCCCTCTACTACGGGTAAATGCTCCAAATGCCAAACACCAGGGCAGAAAAATTCCCTCCTCGCTTACTACTACAACCGGCAGGGGGCAAAATGGCCGGGAGCGGAGCCGGACAACAAAAAAAGCAGTAAATCTTTTTCAAGACTTACTGCTTTCGCTGGCCGCGTCGGTGGCGGCTGGTATTCAGTTTTTATGACTTGTCCGGTGGTTCGTCAAGCCGGAACTTGAATTGACAGTCAATTAACCGCTGCTTTACATAGTCCTCCACCTCGGCGTTGACCTGCCCGTTCACTTTTGAGAAATAGCGGATATATCCGGCGTAGTGGAGCAGGACAGCGTTCACGGCTTCTGGGTCGCCCTCACGGGCTTTGAGGATTGTTTCATAGGGGAGAAGTCTACTCATACCGGCTCACCCCCATTTCTTCGCGTAGCCGCTGCAAGGCAAGCTGGATATGCCGCCCCGCTGTGCTGCGTGACCGGCCAATACACGCGCCGATCACGCGCTGCGGCTGGCGCAGAAAGTAATAGCGCAGGATTTCTTCCCGCGTCTGCTCCGGCAAAACAGAGATCGCGTCGGCAAGGGCGGCGTTGCAGAGCAGGACGGTCTGACCGCAGACGGTAAATGGGTATTCCTCGTCCGGCTCCGACGCGGCAAACTGGACAAACTTCTCGTTCATCAGATAGTCAAGGGAAACTTGCCGTTCCCATTGCCGTTTAAGCTTCAAAATCTTGTCCAAGGCGGCACAGCGGATAACAGTCTTGCAAAAGGCGTTGTACCTGCGCTGGATATATTCTTGATAGGCTATCTGGTCGGTCATGGAAATTCCCCTTTCTGAATAATAGTGCGGGGCGGTGGCACTTCTTGCTGTCGCCCCTTGATTGCCTACCAGCAAAGGCGGGCGGGGCTGTCAACGGCTGCGCATATGCGCCGTTCATCTTGACCGTTGACTGGCTCGGCTGGGTTTGCTATTTACCCGACAAACTTGAATTTATTTTAAGCTATCACGTTTTACCTTCTTAAGCCTTACTATCATTACCATAGGAATTTCTTTGTTGGTTTTAAAACATTCTTCATAAAATCCATCAATGACAAATCCAGCTCTAAAACAAAGGTTAAAAATATCTTGTATGGAACGATGATAATAAATCTGCTCTTTCGGTTGCCCTTCAATCGCTATATCATAGTAACTGTGCGGTGTCATATATTTTTCAGTCAACGTGACAAAACAAGGGTGTTGCGTTGCAAAGACAAAAATTCCGCTTTCCTGCAACAGTTCATAAACAGCCATAAGAAGTGGTTCAATATCCGTAATATCCATAATTGCCATATTAGAAACTGCTTTCGTAAAGGCTCGATTTCTTTTTAATTCTAATATACTTTTTCTATCGGTCGCATCCGCCACACAAAATTCAATTTGTTTTGCATATTGTGATTGCCGTCTTTTAGCCAATTCTATCATTTTTTTGCTGTAATCAAAAGCGACAACCGAAGCGCCTCTTTGTGCAAGATACGAAGAATAATTTCCATTGCCACACGCAATATCCAAAATGTAATCCGCAGGATTAGGAGATAGAAGTTCCGTTACTTTGGGACGCACTACCTCTCTGTGAAATTCATTAGATTCGTCACCCATTGCATTATCCCAAAATTGTGCGTTCTCCTCCCAGATTTTTTTACTTTCCTCTGTTCCCATGTTCTCTCCCACTCCCCAAATTTGCTTTTTTGCTTCCATTAAATCTTCCTTACTATATTCCATTGTTACCCTCCATAACTTCTGATTGTTGCCGTCTTGACGATTATGTATCTTTACATTACCTTCTGAAACATATGGCGCACCTTGTCCAGGCGGCTGTTTGGACGGCGGGGCTGGATGACCGGCTGACCGACAGCGGCCTGATATCCTTTCAGCTCTGTAAGGCATACGCTCCGCCCGTTGGTGTAAAAGGCCAGATCAGTACGGTATGCCTGTATACAGCGGGCGGGAATCTCGCCAGTAAAGACAACTTCATCCTTTTTTACCTGGGCCGTTTCGATGGTGGCACAGTATTTCGGTGCATCATGATAAGCCCTGGAAAGGTATTCCTGGGGCGCATAGAGGATGAAGGAGAGATAAGGTTCCAGCAGCTGCGTCCCCGATTCCTTCAATGCCTGTTCCAATACAATCGGGGCCAATGAGCGGAAGTCCGCCGGCGTGCTGACCGGACTGTAATAAAGCCCGTATTCAAAGCAAATCTTACAGTCCGTTACGTTCCAGCCGAACAAGCCCTGCTCCAGCCCGTAACGGATACCATCCCTGACAGCGTTTTGAAAACTCTGGTTCAAGTATCCCAGCGAAACCCGGCTCTCGTATTGTACACCGGAGCCAAGCGAGAGTGGTGTAACAGACAGTCCTATGGATGCCCAAAACGGGTTGGGCGGCACCTCGATATGGATGGTGTGGCTGGCTGCTTTGAGCGGCCGCTCCATATAAATGACGGAGGGTTCCTTTACCACTGTTTCAAGCTTGTATTTTTCCGACAGCAAAGCGGAAACAACCTCCAACTGCACCCGGCCCAAAAAAGAAAGAATGATCTCATGGGTGATGGAATCCACTTCGCAACGCAAAAGCGGGTCAGTATCCGCAAGTTGCGTAAGAGCGTCCAGCAGCCGTTCTCTTTGCGCTGCCGTTTTCGGCGCAATCGTCGTCCGCAGCATGGGGAGGGGGTCCTCGCGCCACCTTTTACGAGGGAGCCGGGTTTGGTCCCCTAATACATCGTTTAACCTCACGCTGTCGCTGGGAAGGATAACAATTTCACCCTGATAAGCGGTGTCTGTCCGAACAATTTCCCCTTTGGATGGAATACGCATCTCTGTGATTTTCAGCTTTTCTCTCCCGGCCAGGGCCACCGTATCCCGCAGGCGCAGCGTTCCGCTGTATAACCGTAGATAGACACGCCGCTGGCCGCAATCGGTGTACTCAACCTTGAAAACGCTGCCGCATAGGGCGGCGCCCCCCTGTTCCCCAATCGGTTGGAACAGCCCTGTCACCGCATCCATCAACGGTTGAATGCCAAGGCCATTTTTGGCGCTGCCATGATAGACTGGGAACAGGGAGGCGTCTTGAACCCGCTGCTGTTCCTCCCGCGCAAGTTTTTCCCGGCTGATTGGTTCTCCTGCGATATACTTTTCCAATAATTCATCGTTATTTTCGATGACCGCATCCCATGCTTCTATGTCGGTATTTTCCTCCAGGACTATTTCCGGGGACAGCGACACCGTCTGCTTGATGATAATATCGGCGGAGAGCTTATCCCGAACAGACTGAACCACGCTCTGCAAATCAACGCCAGCCTGGTCGATCTTGTTGATAAAGATAACGGTGGGAATGTTCATTTTCCGCAGGGCATGGAACAGAATACGGGTCTGGGCCTGCACGCCATCTTTAGCGGAGATCACCAAGATGGCCCCATCTAAAACAGCCAAAGAGCGGTACACCTCCGCCAAAAAATCCATGTGGCCGGGCGTATCCACAATGTTAACTTTACATCTGTGCCACTGGAAGGAAGTGACTGCCGCTTGAATGGTAATCCCACGCTGCCGCTCCAAAAACATGGTGTCCGTCCTCGTTGTCCCTTTTTCGACGCTCCCCGGTTCTGAAATGGCTCCGCTGGCATATAGCAGGCTCTCCGTCAAGGTCGTCTTTCCAGCGTCTACATGGGCAAGAATTCCAATATTGATTATTTTCATGTGATTGTCCTCCCTTTACAGCCCCAAAGGGCATAAAAATCCCCAGCAGTAAAATACTTTTACCACTGGGGATTATAAGTTGCGGACATACACATATACAGCATACACCTGTTTGTGATTGCTGTTTTTGGGGATATGTCAAAATTGATAAGGCAAAAGTATTCTTAAATTGGGTACAAAAAACTAAGCCCCTACAAAAGGAGCTATCATAATCCTTTGTTCCCACTATTTGATTATAGTTTTATTTAAGAATACCTTGCCGCATATTTTTTACTCCTTTTCTGGATTAAATCATTGTATCACATCAGTTTTAGGAAAGCAAGTACCTAAAAGAAATTTTTCTTCCCCTTATATGTAACAATCATACCGGCTTCCTAGCGTTCAGAATGTTTTCTGCTGTCTGCTGTGGTGTTTGGTTGGAATTGTCCAACCAAAAGCCGATCCGTGGTGTTGTCTGCATTTTACTAAATACAAATTCAATGTATACAGAAAGATATAAGGAGTGGGAGGGATTCCGCCGTAGTTGGCATTGTAGGAAAATCCAAAAGTTTAGATTTTCCCACAATGCTTATCTTTTGGTCTTTGGTTCGGAATAGTGTAGTGCTGGCGGTCTATCTCTTGTTTTCGGTTGCTTGCTTCCTTACCGTACATGAGCATTTGCGCCCGGATTATCATTTCCGTAGCCCTCCAAGAGATTGATAACGCCCCAGATACCGAGACCGGCACCGAGCGCGATAACGAGGGTCTGAAGAACGGTAATTGCCTGTTCAAAAAATGCCATATAGTTTGTTAGCCGGAATCTGATTAAAAAATAGGTTTGTCATGTTTCATAGGCATACAAAAGCCGGAACAATCTGCCGCCCGGTTTCCGGGGGCATGATTCCGGCTGTCCTCCTTTTTCATTATTTTTTCTTGCGATTGTCCGCTTTGTACGCCAATAGCCCGTAGAGGGCAGGTGCGGCGAATAGATAAAATCACTCCCCTCAAAAGCGGAACGAAGTTAAGCGCCCTTTGTGTCTACTTCATATACATCGCAGACCTCATTGGGCTTGAGTTTCAGCCTTGCGGACAGGAATGCTTCAATGTCAAAAGCGTTCTTATCATCCGCGTCGGCAGTGTACTTGAAATTGGGGTGCTTGGTGATGTCGTACTTATCCGAAAGGAAAGGACGCACACCGCGCAGCTGGAGAATACACTTGCCGCCATCCATAACAGCAAGCTCATCCTGGCTCATCAGCTCTTTCCCCAATTTTTGATAGTTGAGAGAGTGGGAGGTTTCCCGGCCACGGCTCTCTCCGGTGTTGTAGGTGTCGATGGTTTCCTTGCCCAGCACGGCAGCCAGCTCCTTGAGAGTGGTCGGCTCCTTACCGCCCAGGAAAATGGAAGTATCCATGTTGCCGATGATGGTATCTGCATTGTCCTTATAGATTGCCTTGAGCTGACTCTGCGCCTGCAACACCAGACAGGCGGAGATCTCACGGCTTCGGATGGTTGCCACCAGCTTTTCCAGCTTAGGAATCTGGCCGATATTGGCGCACTCGTCAATGAGGCAGCGCACATGGACTGGGAGCCTGCCACCATACACATCGTCGGCTTTTTCGCAGAGCAGGTTGAAAAGCTGGGTATAACACATGGATATAAGAAAATTAAAGCTGTCGTCAGTATCACTCATGATGAGGAACAAGGCAGTTTTCCGGTCGCCCAGAGTGTCCAGCTCCAGCTCATCATAGGCTGTGACCTCACGCAGCTCTGCAATGTCGAATACCGCAAGGCGCGCACCACAGGAAATCAGGATCGACTTGGCTGTTTTGCCAGAGACGAAAAGTCAAGGACTTTTTCATCAAATCCAAAAAGAAGTCACATTTTGCGGACTTCCTCACGGAGCAGACGCTTGATTTTGTCCTCCATTGTCTCTTTTGCGGTCTGGCTGAAATGCACACGGACGATATAGGTTGTCTTGCCGATCTGCTTTCTGACAGTCGGGCAAGTGGCGGTGTTGGTTGCGGTATTGTTCATTCAAAATCCTCCTGTAAATGAAAAATGCCCGGTGACTGTTCATCATCGGGCGGTGTCGGTATGAGGGAACAAGGCAAGGCGGCAACATTAAGGTATCTATAAAACCCTTGCCGTCTTTGCCACGCTTGCCGTGTTCCTGTTGTCAATCTCGGAGATAGCAGACCCATGCTGTGCCGTCTTTCTCGGTCACAAGTCTGTCCCCGATACGGCTCTTTGCCGTTCTCATGGTGCGTGAGGAAATCCCACGCTCATTGACTGCCTTTTCCAGCTCTGCACTCGGCATACGCTTTCCGTCCGCAAGCAGTTCCAGAATGAGCATTTGCGCCTGTGCGGTCTTGCTTTCGGTCTTGGCGGTGTCTGTCCCGGCAAGAAGCTCGTCAGCGGTAATGTCATAAGCCCCTATCCACTCAAAGCCTTTCTCGTCTCCCAGAGAAAAGGCAAGGGACTGTCCGGGCGGCGCAAGGGAGCTTTTCTCATGGATAAGCACCCTCGTTGTGGGACTGTCCTTCAGCTTGCCGATAAAGAGCAGACTGCGGACTGCCGCCGTAATGTCGATAGACCCTAATCCCCGGTAGGTGCTTTGCGTTCCTGCGGCTTTGTTCAGGTGTCCAATCAGCACGATAGCGCACCCGGTAGCCTGTGCAATGTCTCCCAGACTGCGGAATATCGGGCGCACCTCGTTTGCTCTGTTCATGTCCACATCTGCGCCCAGAAACGCCTGTACCGGGTCAATGATAACAAGCCTTGCGTTGTTCTCCCGGATTGCCCTTGCTATGCGCTCATCGGCAAGGGTCAGCGGTGTGTCCCTATCGTCAATGACAAGCACTCGTTCAAGGTCTGCGTCAGCTTCCATCAGCCGGGGCTTAACGGTATCGCCCAAACCGTCCTCGGCGGTCTGATAGATGATATTAAAAGGCTCAATTGTTTCCATACCGGGCAAGGGCTTTCGGTTGGTGCAAGCCGCCGCAAGACGCATGGCAAAGTAGGTCTTTCCCTCGCCGGGGTTGCCCTGTATGATCGTCAGCTTTCCAAAGGGGATATACGGAAACCATAGCCAATCCACGCTCGTCAGCTCCACATCTGCCATGCGGAGCATGGGAACAGGCTGGGCGGTGGGCAGCTCTCGCAGCGTGATTGTCTCGGCTATGAATTTGCGGCTGGGAATGTCCCCTTGCTGACGGAGAACATCGTTCCAGTCTTTCCTTGCCGGGACAAGGCGAATGACGGCGATCTCGCTGGGAATGGACTGTGCCAGTCGGGTACAGGCTTCGCTTCCTGCGGTGTCGCTGTCAAGGCAGAGGAACACTTTTTGGGTGTCCTTGCGTTCAGAAAGAAAACGGTCAAGAGCTTTGCCCGAAACGCCGCCCAGGGCAAGATAATTTCTTTTCTGCCAGTCCTGCGGATAAAGGCAGATGAATGATAACAGGTCAATCGGTGCTTCAAAGACAAAGAGCTGGTTGCCGTTTCCCTCATAGCGGAACGGATAGGACTTGTCAGACCCGGCAATGTCCTGTCTGAATGGGTCTGC
This sequence comes from Laedolimicola ammoniilytica, assembly GCF_025567165.1. Lineage (NCBI taxonomy): Bacteria > Bacillati > Bacillota > Clostridia > Lachnospirales > Lachnospiraceae > Laedolimicola > Laedolimicola ammoniilytica. The sequence continues at coordinate 83,800 of NZ_JAOQKC010000001.1, read as the reverse complement.
CGTTCCTCGCACATGGGCGTATCTCGGCGTACCGCTTCGGTCTCTGCCGACAAACACAACATTGTGCCGCTTTGCTTCCTCGTAAATATCCCCGGAAAGAAGAAAAGCCTCAACAAGCGTTTTGTTGAGACCTCGGCTTTCGCAAAGATATTGAATTGCTCTGTCGGCTGTTCTGTTGTGCAAGGGCAAGTGGAACGCTGTGGGCGGTGCTGTGGTGGCTTCGGTCTGTCCCTCGCCGTTTTCGCCTGTCAACATCTGAACAGCTTCGGGAAAGGACTTGCCGTAAAACTCCATGACGAAATCAATGGGATAGCCGCCCTTGCTCTGGCTGTGGCGAAACCACTTGTTTCCCCGGACGGTCAGGCTGTCATGTTCTTTCCAACGGTATTCCCGTCCGCTTTTGATAAGTGTCTCTCCCTGTGTGCGGAGAAAATCTTCCAGACTGACGGCGTTTGCCCGGTCAATCTGTGCTTGGGTGTAATTCATCGGGATAGTTCCTCCTTTTTCTGTCGTGTTTGGGGTCGATTTTGGAGCTTTTGTTCCTCTGTACGCTCGTTAAATCGGGCGGCAGTATCTACGCATGACTTGACCTTCCAAAGGCGGTGTAAATCGTCTCTGACAGCCTTAAACTCGCCATAGGTGGTTTCGTGCGCCTGTTCCAGCTCGTCATACTCGTCGGACAGCTTTTTCATATCCACCTTGCCGTCCGGGAACTCCCCGGTCAGCTTTCGTCTGGCGGCGTAGAACTGTATCAGTTCCGCTTCATGCTCTGCCTTGTACTTGGCTCTGGGCTTCTCAAACTTGATTTTCTGCAAGCCGTCATAGACAGGCTTCAAGTTCTGGAAAGCAGCGGAGCTGTCATAGAGCTGCTTGATTTCTTTCATTCGTGCGGTCTGCCCGTCCAGCGTTTTCTTCAAGCTCTCTGTGGCAGCACTGTGTTCGCTGACACGGTGTTCCAAATCTTCAAGGGAGTAAATGTCGTTTGCCCGGAGATAATTGAAAGTCTCGTTCATCTCCTTTAGATTGCTGACCTTGCCTTTCTGCGAATACGCCCCGGCTCTGCGCTGGGTGTAATAGGCGTTCAGCAGAGAAACAAGGTCGGGTGCCTGCGGCTTGGCAAGCTCCGCTTTTGCTTCGGCAATCCAATCAAACAGGAGAGCGATTTTCTTCTTGATGTCCCGGATAACGGCATTGGTGGCTTTGATCCAGCGGTTGAACTCGCCTTTCTCGGTGCGTATGCCTTTCTTCTCCATTGCCCGGACGGTTGCGCCTTCATGGATAGTGGGAAGTAAATCCACGCCTTGCCGTTCATAGCTGCGGTGGTCGATACGAACATCAATACCTTTTTCCGCAAACTTGGCATTGCACATCTCCGCCCATGCTTCACGCCAATGTTCCAGCGTTTCGGGACTGCCCCAGTCGGTAGTGGGAACGGCGTTGAAAACAAACTCTCCGTTCTGGTCTCGGATACGGTTGCCGTCCTCGTCCAGTTCGTACACCCGGCGTTGCTTTAGTCCCCATTTGCCGTTCTGC
>NZ_JAOQKC010000001.1:0-81944 GCF_025567165.1 Laedolimicola ammoniilytica | reverse complement strand
CATGGGACGGCAGGAGAATATCGGAGCAGATCACGCCGCCCTTGCGGGTGTAGTCGCTGTATTCGCCGTAATACTCGCTATACAATCGCTCCCCGGCACGGTAGGCGGCAGAAGCAATAGCGGACTGTCCTGCGCTTCGCTTAGTCTGCGTGACGCTCAGATGAAATAGTGCCATCGGCTTTCAACTCCTTTTCTCTGTTCGCTTGGCTGATATGGGTAATCGCCATGTGACGGACGGCTCGCTGGACTTCGGACAGGGAAAAGATGTGTTCCATCAGCTCTGTCATTTCGGTGCGTGTGAGATCTTTGACCACCGGGGCAAGGCTCTCAATCGTGCCGCCCAGATTGCAAAGACGATGGGTGCGTTTCTGCCTTTCGCCTTTCTCCAGATACTTCTTTCTGTTCTCCAGACGCTCCAGCTTGTGCTGTTCCTGTGCAAGCTGCGTCTCGGCTTGCTCCTTTTCGGCTTGGAGCTGGTCGAGGGTTTTCGGTTTTGTCATTGTGATTGACCTCCTTTTTTGAAAAATGGGGATAAAAAAAGACCGTCAACTTTTCGCATAGTGCGACCAGTCAACGGTCTGATTTTTGGTATTCGGTTTTTGTGTTCAGTTCGGCAAACTGGAAAATGTTAACTAATCTGTGCCTTGATTTTTATCCCTATCTGACCTAATTGATCTTGAGCTACTTGCAAAAATTTCTGGCAGCTATCTGTTATGTCATACTTGAAATGGATTTCTATCATAGCCATCTTAAAATCAGCATTGGGGTATATTTCATCGTACTGTTTGCTTTCGATAAAAGCCACATACGCATTGATTTTATCTTGTAAAATCTTCAAGTGTTCAAACTCATTGTCCCAATTCAAATGGTCGGTAATAAGGAGTACCAAACAAGCATTTTCTTTATCGTTTGCAATTGCGTCAATCTGACTTGCGTTATCAACAGCCACAATATCTCTCCTTTACAGTTCTTTATAAAGGCAACTCGATAAATATGTATTTGTGTCAGTCCCAATGTTTGAAATCATATCCATATTTGACCACAATATTTTTCTTTTCACCCGATGTTTTGATTTTCCAATATATAATCTACAATTTCTTGAATTGTTGCTTCTTTGTCAAGACCATACTCTTCCGGTACAAATATAACTTCAGAAGCTCCTTCATATCCCATCAAATCGTCTATTTCGTCAAAAAAATCATGTATAACATTTTCTTTCACTCTTTTCCCTGTTTCTTTGTCTATACCATGATTTTTAAAAATCCCAACAATTCTTTCTACTTCTTTTCTTGTCATCATTACGCCTCCAAAATATGTTAAATCGTTATATCATGATGCTCCATCGATTTTCCTCCCGTAAGTCCCGATTTGTTTGTTCCATAAAATTCATTTTAGTCGCTTTCAAACTTGCTGGCGGCGAACAGCATTTTATGCTGTTTGCGGACGGCAAGTCCACAGGGGATAGCCGCTTTAGCGGCGCAAGGGGGTGTAGCCACCTTGACGGAACGAAGTGACGAAACATTCTCGGTCGTGCAGTTTTCTTCTGCTGACCGGGAATGAAGCTCCGCAGGACGCACTACTCTCGACAGAGAGTATAGAAGTGCGCCCTTTAGTTCCTAAAGGGATTTTATCAGTTCGACAAACTTGAAGTTTTTTTCTGCAACCCACCAATCAATTTTAACCGTATCGGCAGAGCAGTTCCCTGCTTATTTACTGGTTCTGCAATTCTCCATTTATATAACAGTCTTTAAAGGTATTGTTTCTGCGTACCGGTTCTCCTCCTATGTCAATATTCTGAATATTACTAACCTCTACCTGCTGAAATGTATTCTTAATAATCGCCACATTTAGATTGATATTTTCAAATTTACTCTTGGTAAACTGCACAGCAAATATCATGTTCATAATACACTCTAAGTTGTTTCCTGTACAATTCGTCACAGTCCCACCTTGCAGGGTTAAATCCGCAAGAAGATTTATGTCAGAAAAAGTACATTCTTCAAATGTACAATCTGTAATTTCAGACTGTTCCTCATAGCCGGATATTTTTAAATCATGCATAGTACATTTTGAAAAACTGCTGTCTGATATTATCAGATATAAATTTTCTAATGTTCCCTTAAAAACGGTATTGATAAATTGACAGTTTTCAAATTCAATCAAATCTACCTGATTATCTATAAACTGAACATTTCGAAAGGTACAATTTTGAAATGTCATACGATGACACTTTATATTATCCAATACCACATCTTCAAAAATCTCACCATCTAAGTCACAACAATCACTTCTCGCCGGATAGTATGAGGTGTTTACAACATCATTGTTTATTTCCCTTAAAATTCCTTCTTTGTTCATAATAATATTTACCCCCTCAAATCCCGATTTGTTGCTCAATTTCGTATTCAAATTATACCATAAAACTTGTGAACAAGTCTACCGCAACTTTGGACTATATGAGAAAAGTCCGAACAGTTTTCTGCCCGGACTTTCTCACTCAATCATAAATCAATTCCGCTTTCACAATCTCCTCTGCCTGTGCCTTGCAAGCGTTCATCTGCCGCACCCATTCCATTTGGTTTTCGGCTTTCAGCCTTTCGGTCACGCCGTACTGCTTTGCCAGTTGCGGCACGATCAGCTCCATTCGGTTTTGTGCCGCTTCGTCAATCTCGGCGCAATGCTCAAAGAGCCTATCGGATAGCACCAGCTCATTGAACAGTATCGGGCGGTGCATTTCCAGATACGCCTTGCGGAGTCTGCCGTAGTGTCCGAGGGGCTTTGTCTTGCGGATAATGATGTTCGGGATAAGATAATCACCGTTCTGTGTGTAAGTGATATTCATGCTGTTTGTACTCCTTTCATCGGCTCTCTCTGCGGTAAACTGCTGACAGGGACGAACACGCCCTTTGCAATGTCCTCCGCACGAATGGCGGCTTTCTTGGCTTCGATTTCTGCCTTTTTTCTCCCCTTGATTTTGTCCTCGTATCGCTTCTGCGCTCCGCTGGCTTTCCGCTTCAAGTAGTTCTGATGAAGCCTGTCCTTGCGTTCCTCACGCTTGCGGATTTCTTCTAATTCCTCCGGGGTAAGCTCCGCTTCTCCAAACGCCGGGGGAACGAATCGCCCAACAAAATTGAAGTAAATCTCGACCTCCTGTGTGGTCTGTATACTGCCTTTACGGTCACGCTCATGCACAAGGATTTTCTCGATAAACTCGTTGAGCATAGCAATGGTCAGCTTGTCGAAGTTCTCATACTTGTCAATCAGAGCGATAAAACGATCAGCGTCCTTTTCGTGCTTCTCATAGCTCTTGACAGCCTTTTCCAGAACAGAGATTTCAGCGGTAAGCTCGGACTGTTCCTTTTCGTATTGAGCGTCCAGAGTGGCGTATCTGCTGTCGGACAGCTTGCCTAAAATGTTGTCCTCATAGATTTTGCAGAGCAGGACTTCCAGCTCGGAAACTCTCTGCTTTGCTGTGGCAAGGCGTATCCGCTGTTTCTTAACCTCTGCTGTCTGCTGGCTGGACTGCGCTTCCTGCACCACACGGACAAACTCGGCTCGGTCATGCTTGGCATACTCGGCAATGGCTTTGAGCATTTCAGAGACAAGGGACAGTACCACATCTTCATTGATACGGTGCTGTGTCGTGCAGAGCTTTCCAACTGGGACTTTGCTGTATTGGGAACAGGTATATTGAGAAATACGCTTGCCGTTGTTGGTACGGTGGACATACATCTTGCCGCCGCAATCGGCACAATAAAGCAAGCCTGTGAGGGGAGCTGCTTCGCCCCAGCCGTCCGGGTAGCGTCTGACATTCCCACGGATTTTCTGCACAAGGTCAAAGGTCTGCTGGTCAATGATAGGCTCATGGGTATTCTCGAAAATTGTCCATTCGTCCTCCGGGACATAATGGCTTTTCTTGTCCTTGAAGTGCTTTCGGGTCTTGAAATTGATGGTGTGTCCCAGATATTCACGCTTTTCAAGAATGTTGCAGATGGTGGAAGAACCCCAGCCGTACATATCTTTGAAAGTCTTGTTTTTGTTCACGCCCTCGCCGTGTTGGGCAAGGTAAGCAGACGGAATAAGCATCTTTTCCGATTTCAGTTTGCTGGCGATCTGATACGGACCGTAGCCGTCAATCGTCATGGCAAAGATGCGCTTGACCACATCAGCGGCTTCGGGGTCAACCAACCATTGGTCTCTGGCTTCGTTCCAGAGATAGCCGTAAATGACCGTGCCTGTGAGGTGCTTGCCGGACTTGCCTTTGGACTGGAAAGTGGAACGGATTTTACGGCTGGTGTCTCTGGCGTAATACTCGTTCATAATGTTGCGGAAAGGGGTAAAATCATCGTCCCCTCTGGCACTGTCCACGCCGTCATTGATGGCGATAAGGCGAACGCCACGCTGACGCAGGATTTCCATAATCTGACCGACTTTCAGATAGTCACGACCCATGCGGCTCATGTCCTTGATACACAGATACTCCACATTCCCGGCTTCAACCTCTTTCATCATTGCCAAAAATCCGGGACGGTCAAAGCAAGTACCACTAATGCCATCGTCCGTGAAATGGACAATGTTCGTAAAGCCCTGCCGTGCGGCGAACTCCTCCAACATAGCCTTTTGATTGGAAATGGAATTGCTCTCACGCTGTTGGTCATCATCTTTGCCAAAGTCATCACGGCTCAGTCGTTCGTACAGAGCTGTGATTTTCTCATTTTTTCTCATAACTTGCGCTCCTTCCTTCGGTTTTAGGTTGTGTGTTCTAAGAGACTTCCCAACCGCTTGATTAAGAAGTCTTTTAGAGCATACAACACCGGCGGCCAGCTTATATTTCTTATACTGGCGCACCGCAAAGTGGTTTGGCTTCTCGGCTTCCAGTGCATCAAACATCAGATCCACGGGGTTTTTGAACTCCTCGTCATCCTCACGGACTTCCATGGCGTTGATGAACTCAATGAGGGTGGAGAAGTTCTGCTCCTCCACCGGAGCCTCATAGTGGATATACCCAATCAGCGCGCAGTACAACAGCGTCTCCGCTTTTACCCAGAAATCGTCCCCAGCCTTGCCTTCGCCTTTGGTATTGGCGATCAGCGTTGTGACCAGCTTCAAGATGTCCTTTTCGCTATGGATATAGGCGAAAGGGTTATAGTGCATTGATTTTCGGAAGTTGATGGTATTTAGGACCTTGATGCGGTACGGCTCATAAATGACCTTGCCGTGCTTATCCTTCATGGGCTTTCCGTCCTTTCCCAGTTTGGGTGCGCCCCTTTGGAGCATTTTCCCGCACTCCACCAAAATGGTTCCCTTCGGGTCTGTGACCACATAAGAACTGTGCATCTGCATCAGATTTGGTTTGAGCCAGAAACGGGTCTTACCGGAACCGGAGCCGCCGATCACCAGCACATTTTTGTTTCTGGCGGTCTTTGGGTCCTTGGGGCGGCTGTTCATGGTCAGGCTTTCGGTTTTCGTGAGAATGATATTGTTCTGGAATACCGGGTCGATGTAGGGAGCAATATCCTCACGGGTTCCCCAACGGGCAGAACCATACTCCATGCCGTGACGGTACTTCTTGGCGTTTTTACTTTTGAGGTACACCGCCAGACGCAGGCCAGCACCGCAGCACAGCCCCACCAGCAGATCCAACGGGTGCAGGCTGGGCCAGAAACTTTGCAGCGCCCCAGGCAGGACAGCAAACAGGGAAAGGAATTTCTCCGAAGCATTTGCCCCCTGAGCCAGTCGCCATGCCTCCCCGAAGTTGGTAGCAAACAGCCCCATCAGGAGATAGGGAAGGTTCAGCAAAACGAGCTTTTTGATGTCAAACTGCTTTTTCATCGTTCCAGCTCCTTTCGCTTGGTGCGGTCCACCACGGCATTTTTGACCATCTCTTTGAACTGACTGAGTTTTGCCAGCACAGACGGGCGTTCCGTTTTCTCGGCCTTCTTGACCTTTTTGCTGGTGTACTCGGTAAATGCAGCGGTCAGCGCATCGGCGTCACGGCCTTTGAAAAAGATCAGGTACTTGGGCGGGGAGCTGCTGCGGTCTTTCTTCACCGCATAATCCACACCATATTTCCGGGCGATCTTCTCAAATTCCTTGATGGAAGGGTCTGTGATCTCGATATTGGAGATCCCCTGATTCTGACCAATGAGCTGCTTGACGGTCTGTTTGCCGTGGGGTGTCACAGGGGCGTCACGGCTTCTCTGCTTTTGCAGCTTCTTTTCCTTGCAGTGGGCCATGTACTTGCTGATGGCGGCTTTGAGCAGCCTGCCGGTGAACTTTGTTCCGCTGACAACCAGCGTTAAAGTCCTGTTTTCCACTTCTTCCTGCATTTTCATCGCCTCCTTTCCACAAAATGTGCAGGGGGTGGTGCATTTATTTCTAAGGCGGGACCACCAGCCGCCGGAGAAAATAGTGATTTATCATATCACCATCAGGATACTGTCTCTCAGTTCGGCAAAATACAGCTTGCCTTGCGGAGTTATCAGCGTATAAGAACCGGTATGACCGTGATTGCAGTAGTCCTTTACACAAAACAGCCCTTCATTGGCTGGCTTTGCATAGGGCAGTACATTGCCGGACGCAGTGCGGTACACAAAACGCTTTTCCAGAAGAAATCGGACAAAGCGGCGTTCCGGTACATCAAGCTCTTTGGCAGTAGTTCTGAGATTGGTGCTGTGCTCCAAATCAATGAACAGATCATAGAAAGCGGCTTTACCCTCCAGCTGTGCGTTTGCTATGCGCAGAGATACATTCTCCTCTCGCTCAGCCAGAAGATCCGAGCAGAGCTTGAGCAGCGCCTCCGGTGAAGTAGCTACTTCCCATAGCTTTTCTTTTGTGAGATAGGCCCCATGTTTGCGAATGGTAGGAAGAACCTCGTCAAAGACCCATTGCTCAAATCGTTCAGCTGATGGCAATTTACTGTGGACAATCAAACGATACAGATTTCCTTCACTGATGAATTTAGCTTTCTGTTCACGCCCCAAATTATCGGTGAGGTGGTAAAACGCCACCCCATCTTCTCTGCAATGTGTCTTTAGGGCGTTTACTGTATCTTTGTATCCCAGCGATTTTGCAACATCAGCGCCGCAGAACAGGTATTTCCCATTTTCCTCGACTATTCGAATGCTTCCAAACTCTGGACTATTGAAAATTTCAATCTGATTCATGCTGTGCCTCCTTTGGTGTAATACAAAAGCGGCTGATTACCAGCCGCCTGCGTGCATATCGTGATTTACCAGTGAAGTGTAGTGGTTATTCATGGTGGTAGGAGCGTTGAACAGCACTGCAAGCAGGTACTGCTTGATGTTGTGTACCTGGGTGGTGTTCTTTTGCAGACAGTCCATGACAAACTCGATGTGAGAGCTGTCCAGCTTCAAAAAGCGGGAGCGTACAATTTCATGAGGAAAGTCCGCACCAGAGATCCGGGTGGTCTTTCGTTTGGCACAGACCGTTTCTACCAACAGCTCTACGATCTCATTCAGGTCATCCAGGTAGAGAGGATAACGCTGCTTCAGACAATCATACTCGATATTCTCCAAAATCAATTCCCGATAATTTTCTATCTCTGTGACAGACATCGCATCCCTTCCTTTCCGTTCCGGCGGTATTACCGCCGCTGTTTCCCGGAAGGGAATGGAATCGGTATTTGATCCATGAGTATTTTGTTTTTGGGTATTTGATTTCTTAGTATTTAATTGTGTTGGATTTTCCGGTAACGGATTTACCGCTGACGGGTTTACCGTTATCGGGTTTTCCGACAACGGCTTATCCAACATCGGTTCTCCCTCGATGGGACGCTCAAAAATGGTATACTCATTGGCTGCGAATTTACCAGAAGCATCAGTTGTCTGTCTGCGTCGAATGTATCCGGCTGTTTCAAGCTCATTGACAGCAGAGCGGATTGCATCTTTGCTTTCTCGATTGATATAGCTGAGTCCTGACAGCGTATAATCCCAGTCATCAGGCAGAGATAACATCTGCGACAAGAGACCCTTTGCCTTCAAAGAAAGTCGTTTGTCTTTTAGATGAAAATTGCTCATAACCGTGTAATCGCCAGTGCGTTCTACACGAAAAACAGCCATTTACTTCACTCCTTTCATTTCTCAGGTATGAAAAAAGCCGCAATTCATAAAAGAATTGTGGCAGCGGTTAGGGTCTGTCTGTATCTTTTTTCTTGCGTCGGTAGAGGCGTTTTGGCATTGGTGGTTTATCAAACAGATCCCTTTCCTGAGAAAATGGTAAGGTTTGAAAAACACGGTCAATCTCGGTGGATTCCATATCACGCTGTGAGCGGCAATCTTCTTGAATAGCTTCTCGGATTTCTCTTACAGTACACATATTCATTCCTTTCCTTTCGTTGTATCGGTTATGAACGACGGTGTTTTTTAGGCTTGAAGTCGAGGATATGCCCCTCAATAACATGAGCATATCTCTTAATTTTGATTTCTCGACGCTGCTGGCTTTGCAGAGCTGACTGATACCCGTCCTCTGTGAGAAAAAGCCTCATTTCGTCACCAGGTTCTCCATAAGCAGTAGGGCGCAAGACAGTAAACTCAATCATCCAGCAAGTGCTGTCCCAAAATCGCTCCACTGCAAGAATGTTGTGGCCTTTCAGCTCCCTTGCTGCAATATCTTTCATAGGCTCTCCCTTCATCGTTCCTGATCTCGTTGGCGTTTTTTCTGCCATTGTTCCAGCAGTTTAATAATGGTTTCCTGCATTTTGGCCGGTGTATAGCTTTTGGGGAAATACTTTCGCAAGGTATCGCTGCTCAAGGTCACTTTATCCAGATCAGCCTTTTTTTCCTCTGACATGATGGCAAGCATCACATCTTCTGACAATTTCCCTTCCTGGCTGAACTTTTTCATTCGCTGAGCCTGAGAGAGAGAAGGGGTAGCCTGCTCATAGTCCATTGTTTCCACCAGCATTTGCTGTTCGTCCGTTTTCAAAAAAGAGAGTTCATAGGCTGGGTTAAATGCGATTTTCTTTTCATCCACCATATCCAAAAGCTCTGGAATCAGTTCAGTCAAACGAACATATCGCATTACCTGGATACCGCTTCGTTCACCGGCTTCTTTTGCCACCTGGTCTCTGGCGCTCAACTTCTGTTCAACTTGAACAGAAGTCAGGTCTGTTCTTGCTCCTTGATGTTTAATGGCTTCCAGCTTCATTTTGTAGGCAAAGGCCCTTTCACTGGGGAGCAGATTTTCTCGCTGCAAATTGCTGTCAACCATAATAATTGTGGCAGCATCGTCATCCAAGTCGCGCACAATGACAGGCATGGTTTCTTTTCCGGCCAATTCGCTGGCTCTGCGGCGTCTGTGACCGGCTACCAGCTCATAACCGCCATCAGGCAGTGGTCTGGCAATCGCAGGAACCAAAACTCCATACTTTTTGATGCTGTCTGCGGTTTCTATCATTGCATCATCATCCTTGACCTTGAAGGGGTGATCCTTGAACGGATGCAGTTCAGATAGGGGAATTTCCTGAATTTTTTCCAGTTGCTCGTCTTGCCGACTTTCTTCAGTAGAAAACAGGTCATCTACTGAGGCCAGCTCTATTTTTTTCGCGCTGCTTTTCAAGTTTCAATACCTCCTTCGTCAGATTTTTGTAGCCCTCAGCCACTTTGCCATTAGAATCATGGGCATAAATGCTTTTTCCTTCAGCACTGATTTCTTTAGCCCTGACAGAATGAGGAATTTCTGATGTAAACACCTTGATCTTACTGCCATAGGTTTCGCGCAGAAGAGCGGAGATTTCTTTGGCAAAGTTGGTTCGGCTGTCTACCATCGTCAGCAGAATCCCATCAATTTGCAGCTTGGGATTGATTTGTCTGCGAACCTTATTGATAGTTTGCAAAAGCTGCTCCAAACCTTTAGCTGGAAGATACTCTGCCTGGACGGGGATTATAACCCTATTAGCGGCAGCCAGTGCATTGACCGTAAGCATACCCAGGGAGGGCTGGCAATCAATAAGGATATGGGAGTATTGCCCCTTCAGCGTGTCCAGATATTGTCGCAGAATGGTTTCTCGGCTCATAGCGTTTACCAGAGATACCTCCATACCAGATAGCTGGATGTCCGCAGGCATCAGGTCTACGCCCTCAGGGTGGTGCAGGATACCCTCGCCGGGACGAATTGGTTCATCCATCAAAATACGGCCCATAGCGTCTGACAGTGTAAAGGGCAGCTTATCAGGCTGAGGATTGCCCAAGCTGATGGTCAGGCTTCCCTGTGGGTCTCCGTCAATCAGAAGGACTTTCTTCCCGGACTGCGCCAGACCAATTCCAAGATTGGCACAAGTGGTTGTTTTGCCGACACCACCTTTTTGGTTGGCTATGGCAATAATCTGTGTATTCATAATTTCACCTCATTTCTTTCTAAGTTTAGATATGAAAAAAAGTGCCTGCTCTACCTTTCCTGAAAAAGATAAAACAGGCACTTTTACTGGCTCTATACCTCTTGTAATGAACCTCTATGTATGGTAAACTATGTCCACGATACCATGAATATAATTAAGTCTCGACGGGAATTGAACTTTTGGCTAACGCCAAATTTCGCGCCTTTGCAAACAGAGTGCAAACAATAGGGGGCTAAAATCCTTTGTTTTTGCTTGATTTTGCTTGTACAAGGTTTATAGAGAACATGGAGAAAAGCCTTGATATAACTGCATTTTCTTTATCCCCGTTGATAGGGAATATATGCACTGGGTCCATCTCCTAAGCTGTAATTGTGGGTTCGATTCCCGCCGGGAACATCAGTTCGAAGCAGTAATGATTGAAAAAGTCATTGCTGCTTTTTTGTATCTTCGGTGGAAATTTCCACCTAGATGTGTGGCATCCATCTTTTATTTGGTGGAAACAATATAACAAAAAGATGCTTATAAGGTTAGAACATGGACCTTAAACCTGTTCCAACGATCGGGATGGGGGCTCCCCCATTCTTATTGCAGAATAAATTGTGAAAAATTAGTAGAAGGATGGCAGCAAAGTCATTCATCTATTTTATTATGTGAATTTGAAACAAAACAATAGAATTGTGCTATACTATTGTTCAACAAAAAACTTATTGATATAGTTCATATTATTTAGGAGGATGAACAATCATGTGTACAGCAGCAACCTATAAGACAAAAGATTTTTACTTTGGACGAACCCTCGATTATGAATTCTCTTACGGTGATCAGATAGTAATTACACCACGTAACTATTCATTTCATTTCCGTCATGTTGGCGATATGAAAAATCATTATGCAATTATTGGAATGGCTCATGTTGCGGAGGATTATCCTTTATATTATGATGCGATGAATGAAAAAGGAGTGGCAATGGCAGGTCTGAATTTTGTCGGAAATGCTGTTTATTCCGAGGTTCAACCAGATGTGGAAAATATTGCACAGTTTGAATTTGTTCCATGGATTTTAAGTCAGTGTGCTTCTTTAGCAGAAGCTCGTAAGCTTCTTAATCGAATTAATATTGTTAATACTCCTTTCAGCGAGCAATTGCCATTAGCACAATTACATTGGATTATCGCTGATGAAAATGAATCAATTACTGTAGAGTCTATGTCAGATGGTCTACACATTTACGATAATCCTGTAGGAGTGCTTACGAATAATCCACCATTTCCACAGCAGATGTTTCAATTAAATAATTATATGTATTTATCCCCAAAGCAACCCAAAAACACTTTTGGAGGAAATTTGGCTCTTGATGCATATAGTAGAGGTATGGGAGGTTTAGGTCTTCCGGGAGATCTTTCATCTTCTTCTCGTTTTGTGCGTGTGGCTTTTACAAAGGTAAATGCAATTTCAGGTGAATCTGAGGAAGAAAGTGTTAGTCAGTTCTTTCACATTCTTGGATCTGTGGATCAGCAACGTGGATGTTGCGAAGTGACTGATGGAAAATATGAAATCACATTGTATACATCTTGTTGTAATGTTATTAAAGGTATCTATTATTATAATACTTATGAAAATCATCAGATCAGTGCGGTAGATATGCATGCAGAGGATCTGGAAAGTAATAAATTGATTTGTTATCCAGTAATTCAAGGGGAACGAATCAATTATCAAAATAAATAGTATTTTGAATATAGAGCTGACGTAGAAAGAAGAGGTGGAATACATATGAAGCAAGATACCTTAGAAGGAAAAGCAAAAACAAAAAATGGAATAAAACGATTGTGCTTTTCCATAATCTGTATTTTTCTTGAAGTGATTTTTATTATTACTATCGTAACGCGCTTGAATGAATATGCAGAAATCATAAATTTATTTACCAGAATTTTAAGTGGAATCTTAGTTTTGAGATTGTATGCGTCAGATAAGACATCTTCTATGAAAATGCCTTGGGTCATTTTAATTCTGATTTTCCCAATTATGGGTGTAGGCCTGTATTTATTGATTGGCTTGAATGGTGGCACGCATAAAATGCGTGAGCGATATGCAGAAATTGATAGCAAATTGTTACCAATGCTTCCAGACAATCAGGAGTGTTTAAGCAGAATAAAAGAAAAGATTCCGAAAGCAGGAAATATTGCAAGTTACATACAAAGAAATTCGTGGTATCCAATCTATCAGAATACGGATATCAAGTATTTTGATGAAGCAGTGAAGGGATTAGAGGCACAGCTTGAAGAACTTGCGAAAGCACAAAAGTTTATCTTCATGGAATATCATGCGATAGAAGATGCTGAAGCTTGGCATAAGATTCAAGATGTTCTGGAAGAGAGAGTAAAAGCCGGTGTGGAAGTCAGGGTATTCTATGATGATATGGGGTCTATAGGTTTTATTAACACAGATTTTGTAAAAAAGATGGAGAGTATAGGAATTCATTGTCGTGTATTCAATCCATTTGTGCCAGGCTTAAATCTATTTTTGAACAATCGTGATCACAGAAAAATAACAGTAATTGATGGAAAAGTTGGATTTACAGGTGGATATAATCTTGCAAATGAATACTTTAATTATACGCATCCGTATGGGCAGTGGAAAGATACCGGTATTCGTTTAGAAGGAGATGCTGTTCAGTCGCTTACAGTGACATTTTTAGAAATGTGGAATGCTGTTAGTGAAAAAGCTACGAATGATACTGATTTTAGTAAATACATTATTCATTACGATTATAAAGCACAGCAAACAGGTTTTGTTCAGCCTTATGCAGACAGTCCTATGGATAATGAGCAGGTCGGAGAAGAAGTTTATATCAGTATGATAAATAAGGCCGAAAATTACTGTTGGTTTATGACACCATATCTAATTATAACAGACGAAATGGCACATGCGTTATGTCTGGCTGCTAAGCGAGGGGTAGACGTAAGAATTATCACACCAGGAATTCCTGATAAAAAATTCATTTATAATATAACTCGCTCTTTTTATCATGGATTGGTTAAACATGGAGTGCGAGTTTATGAATGGACACCAGGATTTTGCCATGCGAAAATGAGTATAGTGGATGACTGTATGGCAACCTGTGGAACAATCAATCTGGATTATAGAAGCTTATATCATCATTTTGAAAACGGCTGTTTTATGGCAGATTGTCAGGCAGTTTTGGAAATTAAAAATGATCTGATAAGAACGATGGGGGAATGTCGTGATGTAACAGATCAATATTGTACTGGGCGCAGTGCATATTTGCGACTTGGACAATTATTTATGAGATTATTTGCTGGATTGTTATAAGAATTTAGTGAAACGACCTTTCAAAAAATAATTGATTTTGAGAGGTCGTTTTTGTTATGTCTGATTGCCGGTACAGGAAATTTACATGGATAAAATTAATTCTGTTGAGGTAAAATTGAGGTTGACTTTGTATTGTATAGACATAAGATGAAAAAAAGTCAGGTGATGTGCGATGGGAAAACGTAAGATATGTAAAATTGTTTTTGTTATACTGTCAATTTTTTTATGTGTGGCTTTTTATGAATTATTTGGAATTTGTATTGCATATAAAAAACAGCCGGAAGTGTCTAATACCATCAAAAAAGAAACACAAAATGATTCGTGGAACGAACGCAGCGAGAATATGGAACGAGCAGTGATCATAGAAAAAAATCCAGAAGCACTTTTACAAAGAGTGCGTTTGATCCGAAATGCAAAAGAAGACATTATTCTTTCTACTTTTGCATTTCAATCAGATGAAAGTGGAAAATTGATCTTAGGAGCACTGCATGATGCGGCAGACAGAGGTGTGCATGTTCGTCTGTTAGTAGATGGAATGGAGAGCTGGGTTGATATGGAAGGCAATCCGTATTTCTATGGATTATCTTCCCATGAGAATGTTGAAATTAAACTGTATAATAAGGCCAATCCGTTGAAACCATGGAAGATGATGGGGAGAATGCATGATAAATATTTGATTGCAGATGGTAAGACATATATTCTTGGTGGAAGAAATACATACAATTATTTCCTGGGTGATTTTCTGGGACATAAGAACTATGACAGAGATGTGTTAGTGGTTTGCGATGAACCTGAGAAAGAAAATTCAGTTAACCAGTTGTTAGAGTATTTTGAAACGATATGGGAACAAGAAGACAGTGGTTATTTTCATGATAATAAAAAACTGGCAAATAGAAAATCTGTAAAGGACGCAGTTTTAGAGCTGCAGAACGGCTATCAGAAATATTTTGAAGAGAATAAGGAAAGAATCTGCGATACCGATTACACGGACGAAACTTTTGAGACAGAAAAGATTGCATTAGTGTCAAATCCTATCCACACAGGTCCCAAGGAACCAGTAGTCTGGTATCAACTGGGAGAACTAATGAAAAATGCAAAAGAGCGCGTGAAAATTCATACACCATATATTATCTGCAATGATATGATGTATAATACATGGAAAGAGATTGCGGAGAGAGTTCCGGATTTTTCTATCATGACCAATTCGGTTGCCAACAATGGAAATCCGTTTGGTTCTGCTGATTATGCGAGAAACAGAAACAGAATTTTAAATACAGGAATTGATATCTGGGAGTATGAAGGCGGCTATTCTTACCACGGAAAAAGCATCCTGATTGATGATGATCTATCCGTAATCGGTTCCTTTAACATGGATATGAGAAGCACGTATCTGGATACGGAACTGATGCTTGTAATACGTAGCAAAGAGATTAATAAACAGTTGGAAGAAGGCATGATGGAATATGAAAGAGTGTCCCGGCAGGTATTGGAAGATGGAACCTATCGTGATCCGTATCATGTAGAGCCAATTGAATTGACAAAGAAGCGTCAGAGAAACGTACTTTTGGTACAGCATCTGCTTGGATGGGCAAGATATCTGTTCTGATAAAGGAGGAAGAAGATCGTGTTTCAAATATTAATTGTAGAAGATGATAAAGAATTAAGCCAGCTATTCCAAAAAGTGCTTGAGAAGAATGGATATCAGGTCAAAAGTGCATCGGATGGAGCACTGGCATTAGAAATATTGGATAAAGAGTATATTGATCTGATCATTTCCGATATTATGATGCCGGTTATGGATGGTTATGAACTGGTGTCGGAACTCCGTTCAGCAGGATATCAGATACCGGTACTTATGATCACTGCGAAAGGTTCCTTTGATGATATGCGCCAGGGATTTCTTTCGGGAAGTGACGATTATATGGTAAAACCGGTAAATGTGAATGAAATGGTTTTAAGAGTCGGAGCACTGCTTCGCCGTGCACAGATACTGAATGAACACAAAATTGTGATCGGTTCAACAGAGTTTGATTATGATGCAATGACGGTTACAACTGATAAGGAAAGTCTTGTTTTGCCTAAAAAAGAATTCCTGCTTTTATATAAGCTTGCAGCTTCGCCAGGCAGAATATTTACAAAACAACAGTTGATGGATGAAGTATGGGGATACGAGACGGAGGCAGACCCACATACGATAGAGGTACATATAGGAAGAATCAGGGAGCGTTTGAAAGATAACCCTGATTTTGAAATCGTAACAATGCGTGGAATTGGATACAAGGCGGTGAAAAAATAATGGAACAAAAGAAAGAAAAAGGATTGCGGATCCGATCCTGTCTGACTGGTGCAATCTGGCTGGCACTTGTATTTTCAACAGTCATATCTGCGTTATTATTTGCTTTTTTGAATCATTTTTTTAATCTGCCTGGTAGCATACCTGTGCTTGGCTGGCTTTTGATTTTTAATACATTGATTGCAGGGCTGATTACTTCCTTTATCAATGCAAGGTTGCTGGAACCAATTACCAGACTCAGTAAAGCAATGAAGGAAGTTTCGCAGGGAGATTTTGAACAGCACTTGGAAACGAACAGCCGTATCGCAGAAGTTGGAGAATCTTACCAGAGTTTTAATGTGATGACAAAAGAGCTTCGTGCAACAGAAGTACTGCAGATGGATTTTGTCTCCAATGTTTCTCATGAGTTTAAGACCCCGATCAATGCCATTGAAGGATATACAATGCTTCTTCAGGGAGAAGAACTGTCTCAGGAGCAAGAGGAATATGTAGAAAAAATCCTGTTTAATACCCAAAGGCTTTCCGGATTGGTTGGAAATATTTTGCTGTTATCCAAGTTAGAGAATCAGAACATACCAGTGAAAAAAACAGAATATCGTTTGGATGAACAGATCCGTCAGGCATTTCTTTCCCTGGAAACAAAATGGACAGAAAAAGAAATTGGTTTCCAGGTAGAGCTGGAGGAAGTTAAATATACTGGGAATGAAGGACTTTTTATGCATATATGGATGAATCTTTTAGATAATGCGATTAAGTTCAGTCCTGCAAAGGGGACAATTATGATGTTTCTGAAGCAGGAAAAGGATTCTGTAATGTTTATTCTGGAAGATGAAGGACCGGGAATAGAGGATGATGTGAAAACCAGAATATTTGATAAATTTTATCAGGCAGACGGTTCTCACAAAGCAGAAGGAAATGGTCTCGGCCTTGCACTTGTGAAGCGGATCGTAGATAGTGCTGGCGGGACAATCAAGGCAGAAAACCGGGAATATGGTGGATGCAGATTTGTTGTAGAGCTTCCAATACAGAAAGATGAGGCCATATAAGTTTAGGAAAAACAGATAGCGGAGGAATTACATGACATTTTATCAGGAATTGCAGTTAAATCAGGCAGGTTCTAAAAATCTGTTGAAAAAGAGTGAAACAGTGAAAGAAAAATCATATCATATACTGGTATATTTGGTAAAGATAGCTGTTACAATGGCATTTTGTTTTTTATTTGTTACTATTTTCAGTATCTTATTTGGAAATGAGAATAGTATTGTGGGTGTAGTAGTTTTATTATGCCTTATGGTATTTCGGAATGCGGATCTGGGGATCCACACCGGACAATCTACGATGCTTTTGGCTTTGTTCTTTGTAATTATGACTGTATGTCCGCATTTAGCAAACCAGCTTTCACCGGTACTTGGAATGCTGTTAAACATTGCTGCACTGGCAGTGCTGATTCTGTTCGGATGTCATAACCCATTCATGTTTAACCAATCCACATTGGTTCTTGGTTATCTGTTATTGTATGGATATGATGTAACAGGAAAAAGTTATCAGATGCGATTAACCGGAATGGCATTAGGTGCAGCACTTACCTGCTTCGTATTTTATCGAAATCATAAAAACAGAACGTATAAAAGAAATTTGAATGATTTGGTACAAGAATTTGATATATCTTCTTCCAGAACAAAGTGGCAGTTATGTCAGATCATATGCGTACCGGCAGTACTCTGCATTGCGGAACTCTGCAATATGCCACGGGCAATGTGGGCTGGAATTGCGGCAATGTCAGCAATCTTACCATTTATAGAGGACATGCAATACAGAGTCCGCAAAAGGATTGTCGGAAATATTGCAGGTGTAATATGCTTTACAGTACTATATTTTCTGCTTCCATCATCCATCTATACATACATAGGAATCCTTGGCGGAATTGGTGTAGGACTTTCTGCAAAATATGGCTGGCAGGCAGTATTTAACACATTTGGTGCTTTGGCCATTGCTACAGAGAGTTATGGACTAAAAGGAGCAGTTGGTCTTAGAGTGATTCAGAATGTTTTTGGCGTTGTATTTGCATTAATATTTTGTTCTATGTTTTATTGGCTTATGTCGAAAAAAAAGGAAACAGTGGTAACCGTGGCTGCAAAATAACGTGGGTTAGAAAGAAAAAAGGTTAATCCGGAGATGGCAGCTTTGCTGACGAGTCTGGCAAAGAGTATAAAGATGTAAGGGAAAATGTAAGATCTGTTGGCTTTCAAAAGAAATATCACGATTCTCACCGGCGACAGTGGTTCCGGCAAAACCGTATTGATTGACCTGATTCGCGATTACCGAAGATTCGCATTCCGGCTATGAATTTTTCCATGCCCTGGCAGAGCAAAAGCAGATTACTTGCATTACAGCTAACGGGAAGTCAAATATCATGAAGTTAATTTTTGGGGATTAATTATAATCTATCTAGCAGTTACCTGGGGACATAATGTCCCCAGGTTCGATATCACTTCGGCATTCCATCTGGTTTTCTTATTTTGACAAAATGTAACGCCGTGGTTGAGTTTCAACGGTTATGCTGTTTTTTCTGCTCCTATACTCATTTTCACTTCAAATGTCGTTCCCCTATGCTTATTTGCATAAACTTCAATCGTCCCGTCATGAGCCCGCACAACTTCCCGCACCATCGCAAGTCCAAGCCCTACGCCTCCAAGCTCCCGGCTTCTTGACTTATCTACCCGGAAGAACGGCTCAAAGATCTTTTCCCTGAATGCCTCATCAATTCCATTTCCGGTATCCGAAACCGTCAGAACTGCTTCGTTCTTTTCCCTTATTGCTGATACGGTAACGGTTCCACCTTTCCGATTGTATTTAATCGCATTTTCCACAAGATTATATAGCATTCTGTAAATCAGAATATCACTTCCTGTCAAAAATAATTCTTCATCTGCCTTTTCTCCTGTTCCCTGCGACTTCTGTATCAGTTCAACCTTCTTTTCCTGTGCCAGCGGTTCCAAATCTGTCAGCACTTCCTCAATCAGACTATGGAGCTCAATTCTGTCATTTCGCGCTACTGTCTGTAATTCGCTCATATCCAGAAGCGTTCTGACCAGCTTACTAAGGCGTTCATTCTGCTCCGTTACCATCTGAATGGTCTCTTCTGCCGCTGTTGTACTCTCCGGATGTTCTGTTGTATGGTATAGATCCAGCTGCGCCTGGATTAAAGCCAGTGGAGTACGTAACTCATGTGCTGCATTTCCCGTAAACTGGCGCTGCGTCTCAAAGGATTCGGAAAGCCGCATAAGCATTTTATTATAAGACGTACGAAGCCTGTCCAGCTCTGCAATCTTATTCTCTTCGATAGTATAATCTGTCAGATTCTGCGCCTGAACTTTTTCCACTGTCTCTGAAAATTCCCTGAGTGGTTTCAAGGCCCGTCCACTGATAAAATACGTCGCTGCACCGCCAAACAACGCTACAATCACAGTAATCAGAAAGCTTCTGCTTCTATAATCTGATTTGGAGTTATAAATCTTCATGGAAAACTGCGCCACAAAGTCATCCCACTCATCCTCCGGAATATCAATGTACACTGCTTCCGGCGCTGTGCCCTGATCTGTGACAGACTCCTGAAGCGTATCAAAATAATAGACTCCGTTTTTATATAAGAAAAAGGTAAGACATCCGCATAATATGGTAATAAGCGCTGTGGTAAGAAGTGTTAATTTCCACTGGAGTGATACTTTTTTTATGTTAATTTTTTTCATACTTTGCTATCTCCCCCTATCTTATAGCCCTCACCGATTTTGTTCACGATTGGATCATATCCGAGTCCTGCCTTCAGTTTTTTTCTCAAAGAAGACATATGCACCCGGATGGAACCGCTAAAGCTGTCCACAGAAGAATCCCAGACATGCTCAATCAGTTCTTCCTGACTGACCGGTCTTCCTTGATTTAAAAGGAGATATTCTAAAATTCCATTTTCTTTTCTCGTCAACGCAACCGGGTTATCTTCTGCATATGCAACTCTTTCTCTCGTATCAAATCGAAGTTTTCCACATTCCAAACAGATATTTTTTTGTACAAATTTTCTTCTTGTCAGGCTTCTCACGCGGGCTTCCAGTTCCTGCAGGTGAAATGGTTTTTCCATATAATCATTTGCACCGGAATCCAATCCCTCAACCTTATCTGCAATCTGACTTCTCGCAGACAGGATTAATACCTTTGTTTCTTCATTTTCTTTGCGAAGCTCCCGAAGGATCTCCATCCCATCCACCCCGGGCAGATTCAGATCAAGCACAATCAGGTCATATCGTTCCGCATAGATCATATCCAGTGCCTGCTCTCCGTCATTACACATATCCACCTCATAACCTGCCTGGTGCAGACTTTTCGCAATCATATCGCATAATTTTTTCTCATCTTCCACAACTAATAATCTCAATTTACTTTTCTCCATTTTCTTAACAGGGAATTTACATCCCATATTATATAATGTAACCATGGAACGGTCAATAAACCGGCTAATTGAGCAATCACATCGAAAGGAGCAGTTACTATTTTCAGTAACAAGTGGTATTTGAATGAAATCAGAAAAAGCAATACAGATTTTTTTACTTGCAGCTGGTCTCGTATTTTTTCTTGTTGGGATTTTCCGTGGAGAGGCTGCAGTCGTACTCAGTAAGGCAATCAAATTATGTATGGAGTGTGTGGGAATTGGATAAGAAATTAAAATCAAGCAAAAACTTCCTAGTTCGCTTCCGCGGATGGATTCAGGCAGCTGCAACACTGCTGACCAATCTTCATATTCCGAATCTGTTTAAAGGGAAACTCTATCAGGGAAAGGTAAAAACCATATGTGTTCCCGGATTGAACTGTTACTCCTGCCCGGCTGCCACCGGTGCCTGTCCGATTGGAGCTTTCCAGGCTGTCGTCGGTTCCTCAAAATTCAAGTTCACCTACTACATCACCGGATTCTTTATCTTGCTGGGAGTTCTGTTCGGACGATTTATCTGCGGTTTTCTCTGTCCGTTTGGATGGTTTCAGGATCTGCTGCATAAAATTCCAGGTAAGAAACTATCTACTGCCAAGCTAAAACCCCTGCGGTATCTGAAATACGCAATTCTGGTCGTCTTTGTTATCCTGCTTCCGGCATTGGTAACGAATTCGCTGGGTATGGGAGACCCGTTCTTCTGCAAATACCTGTGCCCGCAAGGCGTACTTGAAGGCGCAATTCCACTGTCCCTTGCTAATTCAGGAATCCGTGCGGCACTCGGGCACTTATTTACATTTAAGTTTATAATCCTTATACTTGTAATCATCTTAAGCATTCTGTTTTACCGTCCATTCTGTAAGTGGATCTGCCCGCTTGGCGCTGTTTACTCGCTGTTTAACAGAGTATCCTTTCTTAAGATTCAGGTAGATTCTGAAAAATGTGTCAGCTGTCAAAAATGCAGTCATGCCTGCAAAATGGATGTAAATGTAGTAGACACACCAAATCACCCGGAATGTATCCGATGTGGAGCCTGTATGAAAGCCTGTCCAACAAACGCGATCTGCTATCATTACGGATTTTCAGGCAAGAAACAGGCTGACCATAAATAAAGTAAAATGAATCAAATCATATTCAAAAGGAGATTAAAAACCATGAAAAACAAATTACGCAGAAAAAACTCAATGAAATTGAAAAAAGCAATTGCGGCCTCTCTTGCCATTTCCATGCTTTTTGCATTCACTGGTTGTGGAAATTCCTCTGATTCCGCGACAGCGGAAAACACGGAACAGGAGTCTGCTTCCGCCACAGATGCAGGTGGAACGTCTGCGCCCGCCGAAAAGCTGGACGACCTGTACCAGCAGGAGAACCGGATTTTTGCAGATCACAAAAATGTATGGGACAAGGTCTTTGGCTTTATGAGTAAGAACGTCAACGATGATACCATGAATGAAAACTATGCGGACTTTCTTGCAAATACAATAGAATCAAACAAAGATTCTTTCTCCGAAGAAGAATATGCTACCCTGAGTAAAGACATAGAAACGATTCGGGGCATCGAAGAAGAAATTACAAAACTTGAAAAAGAAATTGCCGCATCTGATTCTTCCAGCGGTAGTTCCTCCAGCTCAGCTGACTCTGCAGGTGTGTTCCACGGTTTCAAAGGGAAAGACCTGGATGGTAACGATGTAGATGAAAGCCTTTTCGCCCAGAATAAAGTGACGGTTGTAAACTTCTGGTTCAGCGGATGCAAGCCCTGCGTTGAAGAACTTTCCAAACTGAATGAATTAAATGATGAAATCAGGGACATGGGCGGCGAAGTTGTCGGTATCAATACCGATACCTTAGATAATAATCAGGATGGAATCAAAGAAGCGAAAGAAATCCTGAAGGCCCAGGGAGCTTCCTACAAAAACCTGACCTTCGATTCCGATTCAACCGTTGGAAAATATGCGGGAAACATTATGGCATTCCCGACAACCGTTCTCGTGGATAAAGACGGAAATATCATTGGCGAACCTTTCATGGGCGGAATCAATGATCAGTCAAACTACGAGCAGTTGATGAAACAGATTCAGTCCATACTTGATCAGAAATAATGTATTAAACCTGTGTAAACAGGATAGGCTTGGTGCCTGAGGCAGCCTTCGAGCTGCCTTTACATAGTTCCTGCTTTCAAAAAATAAAAAAATTTGTGTTTTTGAAAGCGACATCTTGCATATACTATTAGCAGACAGTATAATAAGTACAGCGAGGCGGTTTCGAGAAATGAAAAAATTTCAATTTTTGAAAGCGGGTGACGATATGAAAACCATCACGAGAGCAAAATATCTTGATAGAATCATTGAACTGAATGGCACTCCTGACATCAAGATAATCACCGGTATTCGTCGCTCTGGTAAGTCCAAACTGATGCAGGCGTATATTGCGTATCTGAAAAGCAATTTTGAAAACATCAATATTATCTTCATTGACTTCATGGATTTGGCGTATGAAGAAATCAAAGAATACCATGCCTTACACGCCTATGTGGAAGAACATTATCAGGAAGGTAAAACGAACTACCTGTTTGTAGACGAGGTTCAGATGTGCCCCAAGTTTGAGTTGGCGATCAACAGCCTTTACTCCAAAGAGAAGTACGATATTTATGTGACCGGCTCCAATGCTTTCCTGTTGAGTGCGGATCTGGCAACTCTGTTTACCGGACGCTATATTGAAATTCATGTGTTTCCTTTCAGCTTCCAGGAATATTGCCAATATTATGATGATGTTAGTGATAAAGATAACCTCTTTGATGAGTACGCCATCAAGGGCGGTTTAGCAGGTTCTTACGCTTACAGAACCGAAAAAGACAGAACAAACTATATCAAAGAGGTCTACGAAACGATTGTTACAAGGGATTTGGTGCAGAAATAT
The DNA here is from genome assembly GCF_025567165.1 of Laedolimicola ammoniilytica. Taxonomy (NCBI): domain Bacteria; kingdom Bacillati; phylum Bacillota; class Clostridia; order Lachnospirales; family Lachnospiraceae; genus Laedolimicola; species Laedolimicola ammoniilytica. The sequence goes on along the minus strand of NZ_JAOQKC010000001.1, from coordinate 58,577 downwards.
GCGCTCCCGGACACTTTGGTTTTACAGCGTCTGAGCGAGTTCCTTATGGATAATATCAGCAACCTGACTTCTCCGAATAAGGTCAGTCAGCTACTGACAACAAATGAGACTCCGACCAACCATGTAACCGTCGGCAAGTACATTAAGTATTTGTGCAATGCTTTTGTATTTTATGATATTAAGAGATACGACATCCGAGGCAAGAAATACCTTGAAAGCTCTGAAAAGTTCTATTTGTGTGACAGCGGTATTCGATATGCAATACTGGGAAGCAGAAATATGGATTATGGCAGAGTCTATGAAAACATCGTTTGCATCGAGCTTCTCCGCCGTGGATATGATGTTTATGTCGGCAAGCTCTATCAAAAGGAAATCGACTTTGTTGCTCAGAGAGGCAGTGAGAAGTTTTATATTCAGGTCAGCGACAACATTTCCGGGCAGGAAACATTTGAGAGAGAATGCTCTCCTCTGCTTCAAATTCGAGATGCTTATCCGAAAATGATGATTGCCAGAACCAAACATCCCCAATATAGCTATGAAGGAATCGAAATTCACGATATAGCCGATTGGTTGCTACAAGAATAAGCAAGGCGAAATATCTCCGTCCCAAATGATAAGGAGGCAGCCGCTATGAAAAAAATGATAACTATAATCCTTTTCCTTATGCTGACACTTCTTTTCGTCGGCTGCGGAAAAGCCGATACCTCAGAGGTAGAAATCGATTATGGAACCTCTTCCCTTTATTCCAAAGAAGACATGGACGCCGCCATTAAGGTTATACGAAAACAGTTCCGTTCCTTTGAGGGCTGCGAATTACATAGCCTCTCCTATATATCCGATGAAACCTGCAGTGATCCCGATACCCTTGCATGGATGAACGATTTGCGAACGGAAAAAGACGAGAAAGAGCCTTTTACCCAATGCATCGCATTTGACAGCAGCTTCCGTTCACCGGAAAATGGCGGCGGCGCATGGGAAGCGAACGAAGAATACACCTGGTCCTGGTGGCTGGCCCGGAGCGAAGGCGGAAAATGGAAGCTCATGACTTGGGGATATTAAGGGAATTCCGTAGGGATAAATGGCAAATGAAATATACTTCTTGACAGAAACAACAGCGATGGTATATAGTTTTCTTAAATAAAAGGGAGTAACTTACGCTTGCGAATCTGCGTTTGTGGCGTCGTCAATACGGTGGAAGCATCCGGTGTCACAAAAAAACAGTGAGACTTTTATTGCATATTTATTGTGCAATAAAGGTCTCTTTTTTTATACAAAAATTTCTGTTGGCAATACTTAGGAAAAAGGAGGAAATCATATGAAACAAATTTATCAGCAAACGCCGGAAGATGTTCTGAAACATGTGAACAGCAGAGAATCCGGACTTACCGGCGAAGAAGTAAAAAAAGCCAGAGAGATCTACGGCTGGAATGAACTTGCGGAAGGAAAAAAGAAAAGCATCCCACAGATTTTCTTTGAACAGTATCGGGATTTTCTGGTGCTTATTCTGATTGCGTCGGCAATCATATCCGGTGTGCTCGGAGACATGGAAAGCGCGCTCGTTATTCTGATCGTTATCACGATTAATGCAATTTTAGGAACTGTTCAGACCATAAAGGCAGAACAATCCCTGCAAAGCCTGAAGACGCTTGCCGGCCCGGAAGCCAAAGTATTGCGCGACGGTACAGTCGTTCAGCTTCCGGCAAGGGAGCTGGTCATCGGGGATATCATCTTGCTTGAGGCAGGCGATATGATTCCGGCAGACGGAAGATTAATCGAGAACGCCAGTCTGAAGATTGACGAAAGCGCTCTTACCGGAGAAAGCCTTGCTGTAGAAAAAAGCCTGGATACTCTTTCCGCAGAGGTTCCCCTTGGCGATCGGACTAATATGCTGTTCTCTGGAAGCTTTGTGACCTATGGCCGCGGCAGGGCAGTTGTGACCGCCATCGGAATGCAGACCGAGGTCGGGAAGATTGCCGGACTTTTGAAATCCACCTCAGAAAAGCAGACGCCCCTCCAGGTAAATCTGGAGGCCTTCGGAAAGAAGCTTTCCATCTTAATTCTGCTTTTTTGCGGAATCTTATTTGCCCTCAGCGTGTTCCGGGGTGAACAGCCCGGCAACGCCTTTCTGTTTGCCGTAGCGCTTGCGGTCGCTGCAATTCCGGAGGCCTTAAGCTCCATCGTCACCATAGTTCTTTCCTTTGGAACGCAGAAAATGGCGAAGGAACACGCTATCATTCGCAAGCTTCAGGCGGTGGAGGGTCTTGGAAGTGTCTCTATTATCTGTTCCGATAAAACAGGAACGCTTACCCAGAACAAGATGACCGTAGAGGATTATTATATAGATGAAAAACGGATTTCCGCGTCTGCCATTGATGTAATGGATCCGGCGCAACGATATCTTCTGGACTGCAGTATTTTATGCAATGATTCAACCAATGAAAATGGAGTCGAAATCGGAGATCCCACAGAAACTGCTCTGATTAATCTGGGAAGCCGCTGCGGAATTCATGCCGCGGAAGTAAGAAGCGCTTATCCCAGGAACGGAGAGCTTCCCTTTGACAGTGAACGTAAAATGATGTCAACCCTTCATGAAATAGACGGTGAGAACCGACTGATCGTAAAAGGCGCGGTAGACTGTCTCCTTGAACGGACGAAACAGATCTGGACCAAAGAGGGCGTCCGGGAAATGACAGCGGACGATAAAGAGAAAATCCAAAAACAGAATCAGGAATTTTCCATGGAAGGACTCCGCGTGCTTGCCTTTACCTACCGGCCCCTTCCGGAAGAACATCTCTTAACCGCCGAAGATGAAAATCATCTGATCTTCCTGGGTCTGATCGCTATGATGGATCCGCCGAGAGAGGAATCGAAGGCAGCGGTTACCGAATGTATCAGAGCCGGAATCCGGCCAGTTATGATCACCGGGGATCATAAGATAACAGCGGCGGCAATCGCGAAAAGAATCGGCATTTTACAAGACTTATCTGAAGCCTGCGAGGGAGCGGATATTGAACATTTAAGCGATGAGGAGCTAAAAGCGCTGGTCCCGAATATTTCGGTGTACGCAAGGGTATCTCCGGAGCATAAGATCCGTATTGTCCGCGCATGGCAGGAAAGAGGTATGATTGTCGCAATGACCGGAGATGGCGTCAATGACGCCCCCGCGCTGAAACAGGCAGACATTGGCGTTGCCATGGGAATCACCGGAACAGAGGTTGCCAAGGATGCTGCAGCGATGGTGCTTACCGATGATAACTTTGCAACGATTGTAAAGGCAGTAGAAAATGGCCGTAACGTCTATCGGAATATTAAGTACGCAATCCAGTTTCTGTTGTCCGGAAACTTCGGAGCAATCCTGACGGTTCTTTGCGCGTCGATAGCAGGCTTTCCGGTTCCGTTTGCACCGGTACATCTGCTGTTTATCAATCTTCTGACAGACAGCCTTCCGGCAATTGCCCTGGGCGTAGAGCCCCATAGCAGCGAGGTCATGAAGGAAAAGCCGCGCGCTGCGGGTGAGTCGATTCTGACAAAAGATTTTCTCAGCAAAATCGGCCTGGAGGGCCTGGTCATCGGTATCATGACGATGGTTGGATTTCTGACCGGATACCATCAGAACGGCGCGCTGCTTGGAAGCACGTATGCATTTGGAACCCTTTGCCTGTCGCGTCTGTTCCACGGCTTTAACTGCAAATCCGATCACCCGGTTCTCTTTACCAGCCGCTTCTTTCAGAATCCCTGGCTGTTGGGAGCCTTTGCCCTGGGCGCAGTGCTTATCACAGCCGTACTGACCCTTCCCGTCCTTCATCTCCTGTTTAAGGTGGAATCCCTGAACCTGACGCAGCTTGGCCAGATATATCTGTATGCAGTTATCAGTCTTTTGCTCATTCAGGCGCTGAAATGGATTCGTATGAAATTAAAAAAGAATGGAGAAAACAATGGATCTAAATAACTTATCCATGAAAAAAATCCGCGAACTCATCGTATTTACCGCATTTTTTGTCATTGCGCTGTGGAAATTCGATATCGTGATCGATGTAATAAAAACCATCTGGGACATTCTGTCTCCCTTTGCGCTGGGAGGCGCCATCGCCTTTGTCATCAATGTCCCCATGAGCTTCTTAGAAAAGAAGCTCTTTGGAAACGCAAAGGAAAAAGGAACGAAGGCCGCCGAAAAATTCGCGCGGCCCGTAAGCCTGCTTCTCACCCTTACCGGGATTGTCGTCCTCCTTGTCCTCGTGATGTTTGGAGTCATTCCCCAGCTTACCAGGACCATCGGAACTCTAATCACAAACATCACTGCCTTTATTCCTCAGATGCAGACCTGGATTCTGGAATTTTCACACAATAACCAGGAAATCGTGCAGCTGGTAAATCAGATCCGGTTTGATCCGGACCAGGCCGTCAGATGGGGAATGGGCCTTCTGGGAAAAGGAACCGGAAATGTGATGAACACAACCATACTGGCTGTCGGCTCCATCGTCAGCGGTATCACGACCTTTTTTATCGCGTTTTCTTTTGCCTGTTATATTCTGTTTCAGAAAGAAAAATTGCGCATTCAGGTAAGGAAGGTATTTTTTGCCTTTCTCCCAAAAGAAAAAGCGGAAGCCTCCCTTCGAATCTGTTCCCTGACTTATCGGACCTTTGCAAATTTTCTTACCGGACAGTGCCTGGAAGCGGTGATTCTCGGAAGTATGTTTCTCCTTGTCTTAAGTATTTTAAAAATGCCCTATGCGCTTTTAATCGGAATTCTGATTGCGTTTACCGCTTTGATTCCCATTTTCGGCGCATTCATAGGCTGTGCAACGGCAACCTTTCTCATTTTCATGGTAAGTCCCAAACAGGCTGTTTTGTTTATTCTTGTATTTCTGGTTCTTCAACAGCTGGAGGGAAATCTGATTTATCCTCATGTGGTCGGCGGCTCTGTCGGGCTGCCCTCCATCTGGGTGCTTGCGGCTGTGACAATTGGCGGAAATCTGATGGGAATTGTGGGAATGCTTGTCTTTATCCCACTGACCTCCGTTTTGTACACCCTTTTCCGGGAGTACGTATATCTGCGCCTGAAAAAGCGGCACATAAACTGGCAAAATTTTTCTTGACCTCTCTTTTTCTCCGCGTTACTATAAGAAAGATTTAAAATCGTATTCGTATGACATCGAAAAGGAGAGCCTGCTATCTATGCTAGACCTGACCGAAGGGCGCCCGTTCCGGGCGCTTCTTATCTTTGCGCTTCCGGTAATCGGAGGCAACCTGTTCCAGTTATTTTACACGCTGGCAGATTCTGTCATTGTGGGACGGACGCTGGGCGCCGACGCGCTGGCTGCCGTAGGCGCCACCAGTATGATTGTATATTTTGTACTCTGCTTTATCCAGGGCTTTACCAATGGCTTCGGTATCTGTCTGGGTCAGCGGTTCGGCGCAAAAGACACAGTCGGTATGCGCAGAAGCGTAGCTGCGTCCACCCTGTTAAGCATCCTTTTTACCATTTTCGTAACACTGGTTTGCTGCGCGCTCTCCCGTCCGATCCTGGACTGGATCCATACGCCGGAGGATATCTATCAGCAGGCCTATGACTATATGTTCGTTATCCTGCTTGGCACCGCCGCGCCGGTTTTCTACAATCTGATCTCCAATCTGCTCCGGGCTCTCGGCGACAGCCGGACACCCCTGTACTTTCTGATCTTTTCTTCGCTCTTAAATGTGGTTCTTGATATCGTTTTTATCGTCCCACTGCACATGGGCGTAGCAGGCGCTGCCTGGGCGACGGTACTGTCCCAGTTTATTTCGGCCTTTTTGTGCCTGATTGCGGGTTTACGTTCCTTTGAAATACTGCGGCTCCACCGGACGGGTTTTCACGGCATCGGCCCGGATCTTATCTCCCATCTGAAAATCGGTTTTCCCATGGGCTTCCAGATGTCTGTCATGTGCATTGGCCAGATCTCCATGCAGTCTACCGTCAACGCTCTGGGATCTGCGGCAGTCGCCGGCTATACAGCCGCTACCAAGGCCGACCAGGTATCCGTTCTGGTCAATAACGCCATGATGACCGCTATCTCCAACTATGTGGCCCAAAACTATGGAGCCGGTAAAAAGGACAGAATTCTGGCAGGCGTCCGGGCTTCTCTGCTCCAGACGGAGGCTCTGAATCTCCTGATGTGCGCCGGAATCATTCTGCTGCGCCACCCCATTGTAACACTATTTATCGCAAATCCCAGTGATGAAATCTTCTCCTATGCCAACGGCTATCTGCTGATCGTGGCTCCCTTCTACTGGCTGCTGGGACTTCTGGCTGTCTACCGGACCAGCATCCAGAGCATGCAGAATGGTACTGCTCCCTTTGCCGCCTGTATGATAGAGCTCGTCATGCGTCTGACCGCCACCATCGGCCTTACGGCAGCTATCGGCTATATGGGCGTCTGTCTGGCCAGTCCTCTGGCCTGGGCCGGAGCCTGCGGACTGCTGATTCCGGTGTATTACCGGATGATTCGGAATCTGCATTTTGCTGATACTTAAGTAGCTGAGGTTTCCTTTCTTCACCGGAACCTGTTTTTCGGAGTGCGTCTGTGACCCTCTTTTTACGCTTGCTAAGTCTCCCACACCGGTTCTGTCTCCCGGCTGTCCCGCTCCTGCTCTACCCGTTCGGCGGTCTCCCGGATGGCTGCCTCGTGGCCGGTCAGGGCTGCGAAGGGTGAGAACTGAGCCGCCCGATCAGCGCGGGGCATCTGGGGATGTACTGTGGACTGGTGGTGCGGTAAATGGATGATATCTTCGTATGAATCTGATTTTCCCATAAATCAAAATCTTCTTTCTAAATGATTTTCTTTCTGATTTTCCGCATAACAAACGGCAGCTCTGCGCTAGGCCCGGTGGCCTCCGATCTGGCTGTTCCGGTGCTGGGCGGTGGCTCCTTCCTGCAGGTTCGAGCCCTTCAGGATTGCGTTTTTTCCATATCGTTTCTTGATGTCCAGCATGGCTTTCTGCAGACGCTTTTCCTTTTCCAAGGCCTCTTTCTGCGCTTCCGTTTCCTTTTTTTCTGCCTCATAATCGGTAAACAGGCTGAGCTGCTCATAGGTCTCTTTCTTCTGTACGCTCTCTTCCCGCACCAGGTGATTGGCCGTCACTGTAATGCGGCGCACCAGCAGGTTTTTATTTACGATTCTCTCACACAGTTCTAAAATCGCCTGAATCAGGATAGCAGAGGAGGATGTCTGCCGTTCCAGATTGGCCGTACCGTGGGCGTGCTTAGGGACCCTGCGTCCATATCGATCCACGGTAATTTCCCCATGATAATTCTTTCTGCGCTCCGGATCCGTCAGGTTGTCTATATCGTATCCAACCGTCAGTACCAGTTGATCGGTCACCAGACCCTTATCCACCAGATCCAGCGCCAGCAAATCGGTCATCTCCCGAACCACCATCCGGGCTTTTTCATATTCATAAGGATACTGAAGTACCTGGCCGGAGACGATGCTGTTATTCTCGGGCTTATAGGCCTTGATTTCGGGAATCGTACAGGGTTCCCAGCCCCAGGCGTGATCGATCAGAAGCTCCGCATTGACGCCAAACAGCTTATATAAAAGTTCTTCGTTGTAGTAATCGCCTGGCTTTCCCACAGAACAACGGGCGATATCGCCCATGGTATACAGACCCTGCTCCTGAAGCTTTCTGGCATAGCCGGGACCCACCCGCCAGAAATCCGTCAACGGCCGATGACTCCAGAGCTTACGCCGATAGGACATCTCATCCAGCTCCGCGATGCGGATGCCGTCTGCATCCGGCTCCACGTGCTTGGCCAGGATATCCATAGCTACTTTACAGAGATATAGATTGGTACCGATCCCGGCTGTAGCTGTGATGTCGGTCTCCCGGTAGACTGCCCGGATCATTTCTGCCGCCAGCTCTCGGGGCGTCTTCTGATAGGTATTCAGATAGGTGCTTACATCCATGAATACCTCGTCGATGGAATAGACATGCATATCCTCCGGTGCAATATAGTTCAGATAGATCTCGTATATCTGTGAGCTGTATTCCAGATAATGGGCCATCCGGGGAACCGCTATGATGTAATCCAGGGCGTATTCCGGATGGGCCGCCAGCTCCGCCGCGTCCGACGAAGCTCCCGTAAACTGCCTTCCCGGCGCCCGCCGAAGCCGCTCCGCATTGACCGCACGTACTCTCTCTACGACCTCGAAAAGCCTGGCCCGGCCAGAGATCCCGTATGCCTTCAGCGCAGGCGTCACTGCCAGACAGATGGTTTTTTCCGTCCGCTCCGGATCAGCCACCACCAAGTTCGTCGTCAGCGGATCCAGTCCCCGTTCCCGACATTCCACGGAGGCATAGAAGGATTTTAAATCAATCGCCACATAGCAATGTTCTTTTTCCATTTTTCCAAACACCTCCAACCGCTTCCGGTGTCGCTCTTCTTATTATGCTTATTATTCTTGTCCTTATTATAAAACAACCGCATCTTATTTTCAAGAACAAATGTTCGGTTTTCTTATCTGTTTTTTTGTCCCACCTGCCAGAACGCCACCGCGCTGGCCGCCGCCACATTCAGGGAATCTACCCCGTGGGACATGGGAATTTTTACCGTATAATCACAGTCCGCAATGGTAGAAGCTGCCAGGCCGTCCCCCTCGGTTCCCAGAATCAGCGCCAGCTTTTCCTCACTCATCAGATCCGGATCATCGATACTGACCGAATCGTCCTTCAAAGCTAGGGCTGCGGTTTTAAAGCCAAGCTCCCGCAACATTCCAATTCCTTTTTCCGGCCACTCCTCTTTGTCGAAAAAGGTCCATGGAATCTGAAACACCGTTCCCATACTGACCCGTACTGCCCGGCGGTAAAGGGGATTGCTGCAATCGAAGGTCAGGAGCACCGCATCCATATGAAGGGCAGCCGCGGAACGGAAAATAGCGCCCACATTCGTAGGGTTTACCACATTTTCCAGAATGGCAATACGCCGGGCGTTCCCGCACACCTCCCGCACAGACGGAAGGGCTTTCCGATACATGGCACAGAGCATTCCCCTGGTCAGCTTAAAGCCCGTAAGCTGCGCCAGAACCTCCATTTCCGCCGTGTATACAGGAATGTCGCCCAACCGCTTAAGGATTTCTTTTGCTTCGCCCTCGAGCTGGCGCTTTTCCACCAGACAGGACACCGGCTCATACCCTGTATCCAGTGCCCGTTCGATGACTCTGGGGCTTTCCGCGATAAACATTCCTTGCTTCGGGTTAGCCCGGTTGACTAACTGATTTTCGCTGTTACGCGCGTAGATATCCAGCTCCGGCGCGTCAAAATTGCTGATTTCTATGATATGAGACATATTCATTTCCTTTTCTTATCCACAAAAACGGACTGAATTTTATTACCCATTCAGTCCGTTTTCCTTTTATACTATCTCTCGTTTTCTGTTAATTATGGTAAATCACCTCGCCCTGCATCCAGACCACGCCCTTGAAACGGCGGCCCACTGCCGGTTCACCCAGCAGATCGTCCTTGTTGATGCAGACCTCGAAGACCAGATCGTGGCTCTCCAGCGTCAGAACATAGATCCATTCCTTTGTCAGGCTGTTCTGCACCAGATGATACTCGAGAATCTCTCCCAGCACATTATAATGGTCGCACTCCACGCCGTAAGGCATAAAATACGTGGACACAATCGAGAAGACGTCCTCATGGGCGATCCGCCGTGAAATCATGGAATAGGTATCCATGTCCTCGATGGTCAGGTTCTCGATGGCCTCCTCATCCCCCTCGCGGGCCGCCTTAATCAGTTTGGTCCGCTGCAGAATTGCCTGGGTGTTCTCCTCCGGCGTCAGGCTCTGGGCCACCGGCAGGAGGATCTTGCCCTCCGTGGACAGTCCTGCGAGTTTCAGTGTGACAGTGCAGGATGAAAAATGACTCCGCCGCCGTTCACTTAAGTAGTCCGCCACATTCTGTACATAGAAAATGATCGTGACGCCCATGGCCAGATCGTCGATGACGCCCGCGTAGGATTCCTTTTCCGCATGGCGCTCGATGGTGATATTGTCGTAGAACTTCTCCTGTCGTCCCTGGAAATAGGGAAAATAATACTCGCTCTGGTATTCGCCCCGTTCATTGTACTCGCCCCGGAGCATAATACCCATGCCCGGCGCAAATTCCTTTCTCCGTTCGGAGAAATCATGCCCTTCGTAATCGCCGGAGGTCCGCTCTATCTGGTAACTCTCCTCTGCCATTTTCAATAACTGATTTAATTCTTCTTTACTTTCAATTCGGCTGAATCCGATTGCTCTCAGATACTCATGCACTGTAATCACCTCCTTCGGGATCAGTTATCCACAATTCCACTGAATTATCCACTTTTGTGGATAACCCGTGGGATATGTGGATAGTTTGTTTTTATCGAATCTCTTTCATACCGCCCATGTACGGCTGCAGCGCCTCCGGGATACGAACGCTTCCGTCTGCCTGCAGGTTGTTCTCCAGGAACGCGATCAGCATACGCGGCGGAGCAACTACGGTATTATTTAAGGTATGCGCGAAATACTTGCCCTTTTCCCCGTTGATACGGATTTTCAGACGACGTGCCTGTGCATCGCCCAGGTTGGAGCAGCTTCCTACCTCGAAGTACTTCTTCTGACGCGGGGACCATGCCTCTACGTCCACAGATTTCACCTTCAGGTCAGCCAAATCGCCGGAGCAGCACTCCAGAGTACGTACCGGGATGTCCATGGAACGGAACAGGTCTACGGTATTCTGCCACAGACGATCAAACCACATCTTGCTGTCCTCGGGCTCGCAGACTACGATCATTTCCTGCTTCTCGAACTGGTGGATACGATATACGCCTCTCTCCTCCAGGCCGTGTGCGCCCTTCTCCTTACGGAAGCAGGGAGAATAGCTGGTCAGGGTCTTCGGCAGCTCATCCTTCTGAAGAATGCTGTCGATAAATTTACCGATCATGGAATGCTCGCTGGTACCGATCAGATACAGATCCTCGCCCTCGATCTTATACATCATGGCGTCCATCTCCGCGAAGCTCATAACGCCGGTTACTACGTTGCTGCGGATCATGAAGGGCGGTACACAGTAAGTAAAGCCTCTGTTAATCATAAAGTCGCGGGCGTAAGCCAGCACTGCGGAATGCAGTCTCGCGATATCGCCCATCAGATAATAGAATCCGTTTCCGGCTACCTTTCTTGCACTGTCCAGGTCGATGCCGTTGAAACGCTCCATAATTTCTGTATGATACGGAATCTCAAAATCCGGAACCACCGGCTCGCCGTAGCGCTGAACCTCTACGTTCTCGCTGTCGTCTTTCCCGATCGGTACACTCGGGTCAATAATGTTCGGGATAGTCATCATGTCCTTCAGGATCTTCTCATCCAGCTCTTTTTCCTTCTCGGAAAGCTCTGCCAGACGGTCTGCCTCTGCAGCTACCTGCTTCTTGACTTCCTCTGCTTCTTCCTTCTTGCCCTGGCCCATCAGCGCGCCGATCTGCTTGGAAAGCTTGTTACGCTCTGCGCGAAGATTATCTGCTTCCTGCTGAGCTGCCCGCTTCTGCGCGTCCAGTTCGATAACCTCGTCTACCAGTCCCAGCTTCTGATCCTGGAATTTATTACGGATGTTCTGTTTTACGATTTCCGGGTTTTCTCTTAAAAATTTTATATCCAGCATGATTTTTCTCCTTTACTGCTTTTTTATGGATTATTTCATTTACATTCACTTTATCATATAATACTCCCGGCTTTTTTTCAAGCCTGGCTTTTGGCTTTCTCAAGCGCTTTCTGCTCATCCTCAGACAGTAGGAGCTCAGATTCTCCGTTTTTGATTTCTTTAATATAAGAGTAGCCGCCTTCATTTCCGTAAACAGAGTTGATCAGGAAACCATTGTTCTCCTGATCCAGCAGTGCCAGCGCGTAACTTAAGTCACCGCTCATTTCACGGAAGGCATTATACTTAACCATACCCATTTTCTGAAAGGTGATTTTCTGATTTTTCCGAAGGCCGATGATATCTTCCCTCAGAATCTGATTCATCTGATCTACCTTATCTGCCTTTTCAATACAGGATAAAATCGTATCCTCCAGGCTTTCCGCATCCTTGCCCCGCATATAGCGATCCAGCTTGCGGCGCAGATTCTTTAGTTTACATAATGCTACCACTATCAGGATCAGCAGGATCAGAAGCAAGAGCAGCATCCCGGCCAGAATGTAGGCTGTGTCAATTCCGGTTACCTGATATACATATTCTAAAATTGGGCTCATGATATCTTCCTCTCCTTAGTTGTTGGTAATGGCTTCAAAGATTCTCTCCAGATCCTCGCGGGAGTAGTATTCGATCTCGATCTTTCCTTTTCCTTTGGCCTTCTGTTTGATCGATACCTTGGTTCCCATGGCTGCCTTCATTTTTTCTTCCAGATCTGTGTAAATGAAATCATCCACCGGATCTGATTTTGGCTGTTCCGGTTTTTTCTCTTGAATTTTTCTTACAAGCTTTTCCACTTCCCGGACACTGAGCTTTTCATCAAACACCCGGGTAGCCACATTTACCTGCAGCTCCGGATCCTCGATTCCCAGAAGAGCTCTGGCATGACCGGTAGTCAGCATATCGTCAATGACCATCTGCTGTACTCTCTCGTCCAGCTTCAGCAGACGCATGGAGTTCGTCACGGCGGCACGGCTCTTGGATACCCGCTCTGCCAGCTCGTCCTGCTTTAAATGAAATTCGTTCAGCAGTCTTTTGTATGCCAACGCTTCTTCAATGGGATTCAGGTTTTCTCTCTGAATATTCTCAATCAGAGAAATTTCCATAATCTCCAGATCCGAATATTTTTTTACGATAACAGGTACCTCCTTGAGTCCCGCTATCTTAGCGGCGCGCCAGCGGCGTTCGCCTGCGATAATTTCATAAAATCCATTCTTTTCCTGTACCACCAAGGGCTGTATAATTCCGACCTGCTTGATGGATTCTGCCAGCTCCGCAAGAGCGTCCTCGTCAAACTGCTTTCTTGGCTGATCCTCCCGCGGCCCTATCTTGGAAAGCTTCACCTTCATTTCGATCGGCTTTTCCACTATCTTTTCTACTACTTTTTCTACTACCTTCGTCTTTTCCTGGGGCGTCGGTTTGATCGTCTCCGGAATCAGACTATCCAGACCCTTTCCGAGTCCTCCTCTTCTTGCAGCCATACTTGCTCCTCTCTATCTATGTTACTCCTCCGGCCGATTGATGACCTCTTCTGCCAGAGCGCGATAACTCTCTGCGCCGGTGGATTTGGGATCGTATACCGTAATCGGATATCCATGACTGGGCGCTTCGGCTAGGCGCACATTTCTCGGTATGATTGTGCTGTATACCTTCTGCTTTACATTCGCCCGGACATTTTCCACCACCTGTAGGGACAGATTTGTTCTGGCGTCAAACATGGTAAATACAATACCTTCGATATCCAGATACGGATTCAGACGCTCTCTTACCAGATTGATCGTGTGGATCAGCTGACTTAAGCCCTCCAGCGCATAATACTCACACTGGATCGGCACCAGCACGGTATCTGCCGTAGTCATGGCATTGATCGTCAGCAGATTCAGGGACGGCGGACAATCAATGATGATAAAATCATATCGATCACGGATCGTTTCTACCGCCTTCTTAATAATGAATTCTTTTTCATTAATTCCAATCAGTTCAATCTCAGCGGCTGCCAGATCCACATTCGACGGAATTAAATGAAGATTTTCAAATTCCGTATATTCGATACAGTCCTGGATTTCTTTTTCTCCCAGAATCAGGTCATAGATGGTCGTTTCAACCTGATTTTTGTCAACTCCCACTCCACTGGTGGCATTTCCCTGGGGATCACTGTCTATCAAAAGTACTTTTTTTCCTTTTTCAGCCAGAGCCGCAGCCAGGTTAATCGATGTTGTAGTTTTGCCAACGCCACCTTTCTGATTGGCAACTGCTATGATTCTTCCCATTTTTTTCTCCTTCGATCAAAGGTAGGGCGCAGATTGCCTTGCCTTCGAGAGATGTTTCACGTGAAACATTTAAGCTATATTTTCGTTTTGTCGCGTTAAAATTTATTATAACACAGGATATTTTAGATTGCTATACAGAAACAAATTTTCCCTTATAATGCCTTCCGGGGACAGGCTTTGACACATTCCATACAAAGAATACATTCTGTGCCGTTTTTTCGTTTTCTGGAATTGTCTGTGATATCCACATCCATCGGACATACTCTTTTACACTTTCCACAGGAAATACATTTTTCCACATTACATTTGACGCGGACTAGAGAAAAATAACTTGCAGGCTTCAGAAATACCGTGATCGGACAGAGATATTTACAAAAGGCCCGGTTATCCTTGAAAAGAAATGCAAGCGTAATTCCTATTACGTAATAAAGAATATTTCCGATCACAAAACTCCAAAACATGATGCGCTCCAGATGTCCCACCTGAAGCAAAAATAGAGAAGCTACAAAAATCAATGATATTCCAAACGTGACATAACGTAACTTTTCCCATTTTTTATTACGGGAGGTCTGGGGAATTTTATAGGGAAGAAAATCCAGAACCATGGCAGTCCAACAAGCATAACCGCACCAACCTCTTCCAAAAACAAGCGGTCCAAATATTTTTGCAACGGCATAATGTATCGTTGCCGCTTCAAATACACCGGTAAACAGATAATACCAAAATCCCTCGATCTGCATATTTTCTCCGCAAATCAATCCCAAATACACGAGCATATAGAGACCAACCAATAGTTGTACCATATGTCTGGCATATCGATTATTCATTTGAAAGAGCAGTAATCCAACTGCCAGCACGGTACCTATGTAAGAAAAATTAAACAAGTAAAATACCTGTTCCTTTGTCAGCCACAAAATCACCGCTATGCTTTCAAATATCAGCCAAAATCCAACCGGAATATACCATCTTTGACGTTTCATCTTTGATCCTTCTCTCTATTTATCTGATAAATGTGCCAACCGATGTTCCTCACTATTTTTGTAATCTCCATGCGTATGTCCATGTTTTTTCCCCGATGTGATATGATGATGTTCATGCACATGGGTAATAACATGGGTATGGATTCTTCCGTTATGAACATGAACAATGGTATGGGAATGCTCATGGAAATGATATCTTACCATAGTGTCATACACAACCATAATGCTGCCGATCAGCATAAAGATGAGTCCAACAAAATAAGCTGCCGTAAGCTTTTCTCCATTTATAAGAAAGGCTAAAAATGTACCTATAAAGGGTGCCACCGCATAGTATGCGCTTGTTTTTGCTGCCCCCAAATCCTTCTGAGCCCTGATATACATAAAGATACTCAGTCCATACGCTACAAATCCAAGCAGCATGGCAAGCATCATATCCTTCCATTCCGGAATCTGTTCTCTTAAAATAAAGGAAATCATCAGAGAACCACCGCCTGAGAAGATTCCCTTTAAAAACACGATTTCATAAGTACTCTTATCTGAAATCTTTCTGGTACAATTATTTTCCAATCCCCAACAGCTGGTCGCCAGAATCACAAACAAAGATCCGAGAGAAAACTGAAAACTACCGCTTCCCTCAAAAGAAAGCACAATGCTGGATACCGTAATAAAGCCAATCGCTGCCCAGAGCCTGGCCGTTACCTTCTCCTTAAATACCAGCAGCGCAATCAGCGTTGTTGTTACAATTTCAAAATTTCCCAATAGCGAAGCATTTGACGCGGATCCGATACGGATTCCAATCATTAGAAATATAGGTGCTGCGATATCCAGCACAATCATTCCTATGGTATACGGAAAGTCTTTTCTGGTCAGCCTTTCTGACTTATCCTCCCCTTTTACACGAAACAAATACAGAAATCCAACTCCGATTCCGGCGCCAAGATATAGAAACGCAGCCATCATCGTAGGCGGTATCTGATTCAGAAGAATTTTTGAAAACGGGGTATTGATCGCATAGAAAATAGCTGCAAGTAACGCCAGCACCACTGCCATTGCCTGTCTCTTTTTATTCATACTACCACCTTAGCTTTTTTTCTTAACCCCTGAAACAAACATTGCTACAATTCCCAGCAGCAAATAAATCAGAGCATACAAATTCACACCGATCAATTTCATGTCTTTCAACCCTTCTCATGCTTTTCAAAATACGCTTTTAAAATTACCAGACTTTCCTCGCGCAGTACACCTGCCGTAACTTGTGGCTGCCAGAAAGAATTGTCAAATACCATTTTAGAACAATTACATCCTTCATTTCCAAGGATTTTCTCCAGTTCCATATTGCTTGCAGCATAAACCAGACGTCCCAGCTTTACCCACACCATTGTGCCACTGCACATAAAGCAAGGTTCACAGCTGGAATACATGGTATACTCCTGCAAATTCGTAATTCCAGTCTGAGCGCAGAATTCACGAATCAGACCAGCTTCCCCATGAAACGTAGGATCGTGTCTGGTATAAATTTGATTTTCATTGGTAAAAACCATCTCATTGTTCTTAACCAGTACAGCGCCGAAAGGCTCATTGCCATGCTCCACCGCCAACCTGGAAAGCTCAATCGCTTTTCTCATAAAAACTTCATCTTGCATATCTCATTTGCTCTCCTCATCATTCATTCCTAATTCTATTCTAACACCGGAAGATTCAAAAAACTACCTGCAACTTTGCAATAGGAATTTGAATTTTCTTTTTCTATCCACACCATCTAACGTTTCACGTGAAACATTTTCGCACATCATAGAAATTGAAACCGAATCCCCCTATCCTACAAAAGATTGGTCATTTTCACCTTTCGTCCTCACAATCCAGAAATAAAAATCCTCCTCACCGGGAGGCCTGTTGATTTTCCATCGCTTCTGCTTGCGCCAGGCAGTGCCTGAGAGAGCCACTGTCCAAGACCCGCAGGGGCGAGTTTGGCGATCAGGCACGCATAAGCCGCGCGAACAGAAGCCGGAAAATCGCACACTCCCGGTGGGGAGGAGGATTTTTATTTCGTCCGTTATTTTGAACATTAGATCAAAACTTTTTTTACAATGAAGTGTCTAATACTTTCTGCTTACAATAATCCCAACAACAAACACTATACTTGCAGGAATTAGCAAAAACAACGCATTAACAAGTATCCAGACATAGAAAGGTGCAGCATTAAGCAGTGTATCATATTGAAAAAAATTGATTATTGTTTTAATAACAAATGCTATTGCTAATAACGCACTTATGATATTGCAAATTATTTGTATGTTTTTCTTTTTCATACACTACTCCATTCTATACACATGCATCATCTAACGTTTCACGTGAAACATCTCACACTCTTAATGCAGCGGCTCCTTGGTTGGCATTCCTGCCTTTCTCGGATATTTCTTTGCCGTCGCCTTCATTTTTTCAATATACAGTAGACAGCGATACATATCTGAACCCGGAAGCATGAATTCCTTCCGCTGTCCAATCCGTCCACCCAGGATCTCCACAGCCTTCCCGGCAGCTTCAATCTCTTCCTGTATCTTTCCGGATTTATAGGGTACGAATGCTCCACCCACCTTCACAAAAGGCAGGCAGTATTCCGAAAGCGACGCCAAATTTGCCACCGCCCGGGAAACGCAGCAATCGTACTGCTCCCGGTACTCTGCTTTTTTTGCGTATTCTTCCGCTCTTCCATGCAGAGCTTCTACCTGCTCCAGTCCAAGTGCGTCTACAACTTCCTGTAAAAATTTCACTCTCTTGTTCAGGGAATCCAATAGTGTCACCTGAAGCTGTGGGTACACGATTTTCAAAGGGATTCCCGGAAAGCCTGCGCCAGTTCCCACATCGATCCATTTTTCGTTGTCGCCCGGTTCCCGCACTTCCTTTATCATCACACTGTCAATGAAATGCTTCTGCACCACTTCTTCAAATTCTGTAATGGCAGTCAAGTTCATCACTTCGTTTTTTGCGATCAGCATCTCATAATACTGCTCAAACTGCTCTGCCTGCTTTTCGCTCAGTTCTATTTGAATTTTGGAGAATTCGTCCCGAATATACGCTCTCTTATCCATGTTCTATTTCCTTATATTATGCTTTTCTATTTCAGATGCTTTTTCTTACTTACCTATCCTTTAAAAGTCTGAAAAAGCGTCATCCATATTTTTACATTTTTATACCAGTATCCATTCTATTTACTTTTTATGCTCCAGCCACACCAACAGCACCGATATATCCGCTGGCGACACGCCCGAGATTCGCGAAGCCTGTCCGATAGACAGGGGTCTCACTGCCGTCAGCTTCTGTCTCGCCTCTGTCCGCAGGCTTGGAACTTCGTTATAATCCAAACTCTCCGGCAATTTTTTATTTTCCAGTTTTTGGAATTGTTCAACCTGTCGCATCTGACGCTGGATATATCCGTCGTATTTCATATGGATATTCACCTGCTCAGCCACACCACGCATCAGTTTCGGCCTCTTCGGATCCAGAGGCGCCACAATATCGTAGCTGAGCTCCGGGCGCTTGATCAGCTCTGCCAGAGAGATGCCGGAATTCAGAGGCGTACTGCCGTACTCATTCAGAAGCTCCTGTACCTGCTCCGAAGTTCCCACGAATACCTTCTCCACCCGCGCGATTTCTTCTGCGATCTCCCGTTCCTTTTCCAGCAGGTTCTGATAACGCTCTTCTGAAATCAGCCCCATCTCATGTCCAATCTTTGTCAGCCGCAGATCCGCGTTATCCTGACGGAGAAGCAGACGATATTCTGCCCGGGATGTCATCATACGATAGGGTTCCCGGTTTTCCTTTGTAACCAGATCGTCAATGAGAACTCCGATATAAGCCTGGGATCGATCCAGAATTAAAGGTTCTTTTCCCAGTAATTTACGTCCCGCGTTGATTCCCGCAATCAGTCCCTGAGCCGCAGCTTCCTCGTATCCGGAGCTTCCGTTAAACTGTCCGCCACTGAAAAGTCCCGAAAGCTTCTTAAATTCCAGGGTCGGATAAAGCTGTCTTGCGTCAATGCAGTCATACTCGATAGCATACGCATTCCGCACGATCCGCACATGCTCCAGTCCGGCCACAGAGGAATACATGGCATGCTGCACATCCTCCGGCAGGGAACTGGACATGCCACCCACATACATTTCGTTTGTATACAGGCCCTCCGGCTCCAGAAATACCTGATGCCGGTTCTTATCAGCGAATCGAACCACCTTGTCCTCGATAGACGGACAATACCGGGGACCAGTTCCTTCAATCATTCCCGAATACAGAGGAGAACGATCCAGATTTTCCCGGATAATTTTGTGAGTTTCTTCGTTGGTATAGGTCAGCCAGCAGGATATCTGGTGCTTCTGAATCTCATCCGGATCTGTCGTAAAAGAAAACGGCACGATCCGCTCGTCCCCAAACTGCTCCTGCATCTTACTGAAATCAATGGAACGCTTATCCACCCGGGCCGGCGTTCCGGTCTTGAACCGATACATCTCAATGCCCAGATTTTTCAGCGATTCCGTCAGATGGGTCGCCGCCTGCAGACCATTTGGTCCCGTATAATTGCTGATATCGCCATAGATACAGCGTGCCCGCAGATAGGTTCCGGTACAGAGTACCACAGCCTGAGATTCATAGATGGCTCCTGAAGTAGTTTTGATCCCTTTGATCACACCATCATCAGCCAGAATCTCAGCTACCTCCGCCTGCACGATAGCCAGATGCTCCGTATTCTCCAGCACCCGGCGCATACTGCGGCTGTATTCCGCCTTATCTGCCTGGGCCCGCAGGGAATGGACCGCCGGTCCCTTGGACACATTCAGCATTTTCGACTGAATAAAGGTTTTATCGATATTTTTCCCCATCTCTCCGCCCAGTGCGTCGATTTCCCTCACCAGGTGGCCCTTGGAGCTGCCTCCGATGTTCGGATTGCAGGGCATCAATGCGATGCTGTCCACGCTCACAGTAAAAATAATAGTCTCCAGACCCATTCTCGCACAGGCCAGAGCTGCCTCGCAGCCCGCGTGGCCCGCGCCCACGACGACAACCTGACAGGTCTCCCGATATACATTCTTCATACTCATCACCCGATCTTATCTATCATAAATGCGCCTGTTTCAACACTTTCTGTTTCCATCATTCGCATTCTATTTTCCCATACAGAATTTTCCAAATATTTCATTTGCCAGATCATCTCCGATCTCTTCCCCGATGATAAACCCGAGAGATGTATACGCATCCTTCAAATCAATCGTAAAGAAATCCTCCGGCATTCCATTTTCGATGCTCTCTATAACCATCGCCAGACTATTCGCCGCATCCGCAAGCGCCTGCTTCTGCCGCAGGTTCGTGATCAGCACCTCGTCGTTGAAATCCACCTCACCTTGGAAGAACAGACTTCGTATCTTCTCTTCCAACTCCTGGATTCCCTCGCCCTCCTTTGCGGAAATAACCAGAACCGGATGTCCTGTCTTCTCCCGCATCGTTTCCGGCGTAATCACCGGCTCCAGATCCGATTTATTCAGAAGCACCAGCGCCTTTTTATCTTCCAACAGCTTCAGAATCTCCCCGTCGCTCTCATCCAACGCCCGGGAGCTGTCCGCCACGTAGAGGATCAAATCCGCGTCCTCTGCCTGTTTTCTGGCCCGCTCCACGCCGATCTGCTCCACCACATCCTCAGTGGAACGGATTCCAGCCGTATCCAGCAGCTGTAAGGATACCTCGCCAAGCTGTAACTGTTCTTCCAGCACATCCCGGGTGGTTCCGGCGATCTCCGTTACAATCGCCCGCTCCTCTCCTAAGAGTACATTTAAAAGGGAGGATTTTCCCGCATTGGGCTTGCCCAGGATAACAGTCTTAATACCCTCTTTCAGCATTCGCCCGCTCTCGGAGCTTTTCAGCAGCTTTTCCACCTCTGCGGCAATTTTGCGCACCTTCGTAAGCAGCTCGTCGCTGTATCCGTCCAGACTGATATGCTCCGGATCATCCATAGCCGCCTCCACAAATGCCATCTCATACAGAATCTGTGCCCTCAGTTTTTCGATCTCCTGTCGCACCGTACCTTTTAACTGCGCCAGAGAGGATTTCAGAGCCATCTCATTTTTCGACTGAATCAGATCCATCACAGCCTCGGCCTGGGAGAGATCCATCCGCCCATTTAAAAAGGCCCGCTTGGTGAATTCTCCCGGCTCTGCGGCACGGGCGCCATGTTTCAGAACGGCCTCCAGAATCTTCTGCATGACCAGCCGTCCACCGTGACAGTCGATCTCCGCCGTATCCTCCGCCGTATAGCTGTGGGGCCCGCGCATCAGCATGACCAGCACCTCGTCAAGCACCTGATCGCCGTCCACAGCCATACCGTAATGCACCGTATAGCCCAGTTGTTCGCTCATAACTTTCTTTTCATTTTTCGGTCGAAATACTTTCTCCAGCACTGCAAAGGCCTCCGGGCCGCTGATACGGATAATTCCGATCCCGGCGCTGCCCATAGCTGTTGCAGTGGCTGCAATGGTATCTGTATGATTCATCGTCTTTCTAACTCCGTTTAGAGAAAAAGGAACGCCTTAGCGTTCCTTTTTCTTATTATAATTTCGATTATAACGTCCTCTGTTCCGGTTACCGTAATTGTCCAGCTTTACGCCTTCCTTTAAGGTAACGACCACCCGGCGGTAAGGATCCTCGCCTTCGCTGTGGGTGCATACATACTTATCATTCTGAAGAGCGGAATGAATCACTCTTCTCTCATACGGGTTCATTGGTTCCAAAGATACCGGCTTTCTGGTTCTCTTCACCTTCTGGGCGATATTCTTTGCCAGATTCTCTAGGGTCGCCTTTCTGCGCTCCCGATAATTCTCTGTATCCACCTTTACGCGGATGTAATCCTCAGTGTTCTTATTGACCACCAGGCTGGAAAGATACTGCAGAGAATCCAGTGTCTGGCCTCTCTTGCCGATCAGAACGCCCATATCTGCACCGTCCAGTGTAATATTCATCTCTCTGTCCTGCGGATTCTGAGTGATATTCACGGTCACTTCCATACCCATCGCGCCAAATACATCCTTCAGGAACTTCTCCACCGGCGCGGTATCTACCGGAACAGCCGGCTTGTCCGACTTCGGAGCCGATGCAGGAACCGCGGCCTTCGGCGCTTCTTTTACTGCAGATGCTAAAGCGGCCTTCGGCGCTTCGCTCTTCGGAGCAGCCTGTTTCTTTGCCTCTACGGGCTTCTCCTGCTTCTTGGGAGCCTCTGTCTTCTTCACCGGTTCAGACGGTTTCGGAGCTTCTTTCTTCTCATTGACACGATTCAGGAGCTTTTCCATCTCCTTATCGGCCTTCTCCTTCGCCTCTATCTCCTCATCGGATTTCTGATGCGCACGGATGACAGCCTTTCTTCCGCCGATTCCCAGAAAACCGGATGTGGGCTGTGTAATAACCTCATAAGCAACCTTGTCTCTGGTGGTTCCCAGCTGAATTGCAGCTTCCAGAACCGCATCCTCGATTGTTTTTGCGGAAACCTCAATACTTTCCATATCAGACACCCCCGTCTTTTACTTCTTCTTGTTCTTCTCGTCAAACTTTTCTACCATTCTCGCCTTGGCTGCCAGGCTTCCCGGCTTTGCCTCGGTATTCTTATAGAACTCGGTAGAATCCTGGATCTGCTTCGCGCGCTCTGCGGCACTCAGCTCCGGCTTCTTATTTACGGATTTTGCGCTGGATCTTGCCACATTGTTCAGCTTCTCGGGCGGCAGGCCGTCCTTTTCGCGCTTGCGGTTATATTTCTCAATGTTTTTCTTGATTTCTTCATCAATATCCATCTTGGACAGATACTTGTTGATCACGAGCTGCTGGACCATACGAACCACACCGCTCATCACCCAGTACAGGCCCACACCTACGGGAAGTACTGCACAGAAATATACAGACATCAGCGGCATGAAGTTGTTCATCATCTTCATGGACTGCATCATCTCGTTGTTGGAATCGTCGCCGCCCCCATTGGCTGCCTGGGGCATCAGACGAACGCTCACCCACTGGGTCAGACCTGCCAGTACCGGAATCGCGATAGCCACGAGCAGAAACAGATAATTATGCTCACCCAGATACTGCTTTGCGCTGTACCAGGGAGAGTTGGCGATGTTCAGTCCAAAGAAATTATTAAATCCATTCAGAGTCTGACGCGCGGTCTCCATAACGGAGCTTAAATCCGGAAATGCGGCTGCTATGCTGTCCCACTCTGCGGTGGATGCCTTGTTCAGTACGTCGATGATGGTATTCTCCGTAAAGCCCTGCTTCTTGAACTGCGCCGCGCTCTTCAGGCCCATGATCACGTCCTGAGCGCCCTTGCTGGCCATCAGCTCAGTAACCAGCGGATAGTAAGCGGCTCTTACCTTATCTACATAAGCCGGAATTGCGTATACCACCCGGTATACAGCCAGCAGAACCGGAAACTGAATCAGCAGCGGCAGACAGCTTCCCGTCTGGGATGTGCCGTATTTCGCATAGACAGCCTTCATCTCGTCCTGCATCTTTACCATGGATACCTGATCCTGCTTGCCCTGATACTTCTTCTGAATGGCCTGAATCTCCGGATTCATCCGGACAGACATTCTGGCGAACTTCTGCTGCTTGTAAGTCAGCGGAATCATCAGAGTATATACCACGATGGTAAATAAAATAATCGCCAGACCTACGCTGGGCGTTCCCATAGAATACAGTAAATCAAAAATACGCTCAATCAACCATCCCAGAATCGCCGCGAACTGGCTCAGAATCGGCGTCGCATTCCGGGTCAAAAATAAACCTGTCAATGAATGAATCCTCCTTAGCTATGGTACGGGATCATATCCACCACTGGAAAACGGGTTGCATCTTAAAATTCTCCAGGCGGCCAGAATGCTTCCTTTGACAGCTCCGTATTTCTGAATAGCCTCCAGACCATACTGAGAGCAGCTGGGATAATAAGGACACTTTGTACGTTTCATCGGCGATAGATATTTCTGATAAAATTGAATCAATCTGATCAATACAATTTTCATTCTTCTTTTAAAACTCCCTGAAGCTTTCCCAAGTGAAGCAGCGCGCTTTCGATCTCTCTCATGCTCCGATCCTTCGCGCTGACCCTTGCGATGACTACCATGTCCAAACCACTATTGAACATGTCTTCATGCAGTCTGTAACTTTCCCGAATCAATCTGGTGATTCTGTGCCGCACAATGCTGTTGCCAACCTTTTTGCTGACAGAAACACCGAGACGATTCTTCTCCAGACCGTTCTCCTTCACATAAAGTACCAGATAACGGTTGGCACGGGACTTTCCTTCCTTATATAAAAGCTGAAAATCCCGGTTCTTTTTCAAAGATTCTGAATGCGGATACTTCATACACTCTCCAAAAGTCTGAAAAACTTAAAAGAGAAAAAAAGGCCACATATATGCGGCCTACGCGGATAATTTCTTTCTTCCCTTTAATCTTCTGGCAGCTAATACCTTTCTTCCGCCAGGAGTGCTCATTCTAGCTCTAAATCCGTGAACCTTTGCTCTGGATCTTTTCTTCGGTTGAAATGTCATTTTCATGGTGCCTACACCTCCTATCTACAAAATATCATTTCAATTAT
This sequence comes from Laedolimicola ammoniilytica, assembly GCF_025567165.1. Classification (NCBI taxonomy): domain Bacteria; kingdom Bacillati; phylum Bacillota; class Clostridia; order Lachnospirales; family Lachnospiraceae; genus Laedolimicola; species Laedolimicola ammoniilytica. The sequence goes on along the minus strand of NZ_JAOQKC010000001.1, from coordinate 34,018 downwards.
ATTCATAAAAGCCCATAAAGTCAAGCAATTTGGCGCTAAATTTCATTTTCTTCCCGGATTTTATATATCTTGTGCCTCTCCGAAAGTTATCCACAAGATGTGGATAAAATGTGGATAATAAGTGGATAACCTGATTTTTCTGCTTGATCGCCGTCCGGATTTGGTATATTATTGATTATAGGATAAATTGCTCTTTTTGCGTAAAATTCGTGAAAAAGGGCACTGAGGAGATAAATGATGAATCTGATAAAAGAAAAATGGAGCGAAATTCTCGAACACGTCCGGAAGGAGCATGAGCTTTCGGATATTTCTTTTGAGACCTGGCTGCTCCCCCTGACGGTCCACAGCACCGACAACCATGTGGTGAAAATCATCGTCCCCATGGGCGAACAGATGATTACCTATCTGAATTCCAAGTTTAAGACGCCTATCTTCGTGGCCATCGCCGAGTTTACCGGCGAGAAATACGACGTGGAATTCATTACCGAAAAAGAGGCCATGGAGCAGAAAAGTGCGGAAACTCCCGCTTCTTCTGCCGGTTCCGCCGATCGCCCGGTAAACAGCCCGGATTTTGAAAAGTCCAACATCAACCCGAAGTTTACCTTCGATACCTTCGTGGTCGGCAGCAACAACAAGTTTGCCCACGCCGCGTCCCTGGCCGTAGCCGAGACGCCCGGTAAAGTGTACAATCCTCTTTTCCTGCATGGAGGCGTAGGACTGGGCAAGACCCATCTGATGCACGCCATTGCCAACCATATTTTAAAGGAAAATCCGAATATGAAGGTGCTCTACGTCACCAGTGAGTACTTCACCAACGAGCTGATCGAGACCCTGCGAATGGGCGATCCCTCCGGTATGACCCGTTTCCGTGAGAAATACCGGAACATCGACGTGCTGCTCATCGACGACGTGCAGTTCATCATCGGTAAGGAAAGTACCCAGGAGGAATTTTTCCATACCTTCAACGCCCTTCACACGGCCAACAAGCAGATCATCATCTCCAGTGACCGGCCGCCCAAGGACATTGAGACTCTGGAGGAACGTCTTCGGACCCGTTTTGAATGCGGTCTGATCGCCGACGTATCTTCCCCGGATTTTGAAACCAGAATGGCCATTCTGCGGAAAAAAGAGGAACTGGAGGGCTACCACATCGACGACGATATCATTACCTATATCGCCACGAATATCAAGTCCAACATCCGTGAGCTGGAAGGCGCTTTCAACCGTCTGATCGCCCTGTCCACCCTGGAAAAACGGCCCATCGATATGCTTCTCGCGGAGGAAGCCATCAAGGATATCATTTCCCCGGGCGAAAGCCGGAAGGTGACCCCGGAGCTAATCATCGAGATCGTGGCGGAACATTTCCATATTACGCCTGCCGATATCTACAGCAACAAGCGCACCGCCAATATCGCCTACCCCCGCCAGGTGGCCATGTATCTCTGCAAGGAGAACGGCACCACCTTGAAGAAAATCGGTGACATCATGGGCGGCCGCGATCACACCACCGTCATGCACGGCGTGGAAAAGATCGAAAAAGAGCTGCAGAACAACGATTCCACCATCCGTACCATCGGAACCATCCGAAAGAAAATTAACCCAAACTAAGGGAGCCGACTTATTCACATTTCACTGTGGACAAGTATGTTGATCCTGTGGGGAAAACTTTTCCGCGAATCAGGCCATGTGTATAACCCCTCTGGTCTGAGGGCAGTTATACAGTACTTTTTCACATAGTTATCCTTTGCCTGAAGCCTTGATTTCAGGGGCCTCAGACCACTTATCAACATATTCACAGTCCCTACTACGGATACGACGGATTATTTTATATATTTATCTATATCCCCCTCCGGGGAACGAACGAAAGGAGTTATACACATTATGAAGTTCGTCTGCAAAAAATCAGACCTTTTAAAAGGTGTTAATATCGTTTTGAAAGCAGTTCCTTCCAAGACCACCATGTCCATTCTGGAATGTATTCTGATCGATGCTTCTGCAGGACAGATTAAAATGACAGCCAACGATATGGAACTTGGCATTGAGACCGTGATCGAAGGAGATATCCAGGAGAAAGGCATCATTGCCATTGACGCAAAGATTTTCTCCGAGATCGTAAGAAAGCTACCGGATAATGACGTGACCATTGAGACCGATGCCAATTTCCAGATGCTCATCAGCTGCGAAAAGGCACGGTTCCATATTGCTGGAAAATCCGGCGATGATTTCTCCTATCTTCCTTATATTGAAAAAGCGGAGCCGGTGGTGGTATCCCAGTTCAGCCTCCGCGAAGTGATCAAGCAGACTATTTTCTCTATTTCCGATAATGAGAGCAATAAAATGATGACCGGTGAACTCTTCGAGATCAATGGCAATCACTTAAAGGTGGTTTCCCTGGATGGCCATCGCGTGTCTATCCGCAATCTGGAGCTGAAAGAGGAGTACGAGCCGAGAAAGGTGATCGTACCCGGAAAGACGCTGATCGAGGTCAGCAAAATCCTCTCCGGCGAGCTGGACGCTTTGGTGAATCTGTTCTTTACCAAGAACCACATCGTATTCGAATTCGATGAGACCACGGTGGTATCCCGTCTTATCGAGGGCGAATATTTCCGCATCGAGCAGATGCTTTCCAGCGATTATGAAACAAAAGTAAAGGTCAATAAGAAGGAGCTTCTGAACTGTATCGACCGCGCAACCCTGCTGATTCGCGAGAGCGACAAGAAGCCCATCATCGTCCAGATCAGCGACGGCGAGATGCGCCTGAAGCTGACATCCGGCGTGGGCTCCATGAATGAGGAAATCGTCATCGAAAAAGAAGGCAAGGACATTCTGATCGGTTTCAATCCGAAGTTTTTGATCGATGCCCTGCGTGTCATCGACGATGAAATGGTGACCTTATATCTGGTTAATCCGAAAGCGCCCTGCTTTATCCGGGATGAGAAGGGGACTTATATCTATCTGATCCTTCCGGTCAACTTCAGCAGCGCTTCTGTATAAAGGAGACATTATGGAATATATCGAAGTAGCCATCCGCGACGAATTTATCCGCCTGGGCCAGGCCATGAAGCTGGCCGGCATCCTTTCCCTGGGATCGGATATCAAGTATGAGATCGTGGACGGCAAGGTAAAGGTAAACGGCCAGGTGGAGGAGCGCAGAGGCCGTAAGCTCCACAAAGGCGACGTATTTACCTATCAGGGACAGGACTATAAAATCGTATGATCATCGAATCCATGGAACTGAAGAATTTCCGGAATTACCGGGAGCTTAATCTTCAGTTTGATGCCAACACCAACATTTTCTACGGCGATAACGCCCAGGGAAAGACCAATATTCTGGAGGCCGTGTATTTAAGCGGCACCACCAAGTCCCACAAGGGCAGCCGGGATCGGGATATGATTTATTTCGGGGAAGAGGAAGGGCATCTTCGAACCTTTGTAAAGAAGGGAGAGATCGAATATCAGATCGATATTCATCTGAAGAAGAATAAGACCAAGGGCATCGCCATCAACGGTGTGCCGATCCGGAAGGCCAGCGAGCTCTTCGGCATCGCGAATTTTGTCTTTTTCTCTCCGGAGGACTTAAGTATCATCAAGCAGGGTCCGGGCGAACGGCGTCGGTTCCTGGATATGGAGTTATGTCAACTGGATAAGGTGTATCTCCACCACCTGACAGGCTATAACCGTATCGTGGCACAGCGCAATAAGCTCTTAAAGGACTTGAGCTTCCGACCGGAACTGCGGGACACGCTGGATATCTGGGATATACAGATGGCAGAATATGGGAAAAAGATCATTGAGAGCCGGGAGACTTTCATCGAATCCCTGGGGGAGATTATTCGTGGAATCCACGAAAAGCTCTCCGGTGGCAAGGAGGAGCTGACCCTGTCCTACGAGAAAAATGTGGGAGCGGAGGAGCTTTTCGACGCTATTACCCGGAGCCGGGAGCGGGATATCCGCATGAAGACCTCGAATGTGGGTCCCCATCGGGATGATCTACTATTCGCCATCGGCGGCGTCGATATCCGGAAATTCGGATCCCAGGGACAGCAGCGGACTGCGGCCTTATCCCTGAAATTATCTGAGATCGAGCTGGTCAAACAGGTGATTCACGATACGCCTGTCTTACTTCTTGACGATGTGTTGTCTGAACTCGATCACAATCGGCAAAACTATTTATTAAACAGCATTCATGATATTCAGACCATGATCACCTGTACGGGTCTGGATGAATTTGTAAATCACAGGTTTTCGATCAACAAGGTTTTCCGGGTGATCGAGGGCGCTGTATACAGCGAAAATTAGTTATAGGAGGATGGAACATGAGCGCAGAATACGGAGCAGATCAAATCCAGATTTTGGAAGGACTTGAAGCAGTCCGGAAGAGACCTGGTATGTACATCGGAAGCACTTCCTCCCGCGGACTTCATCATCTGGTTTACGAGATCGTAGATAATTCAGTGGACGAGGCCCTGGCAGGCTTCTGTAAAAATATTGATGTGACGATTCACAAGGATAATTCCATCACCGTCATCGACGACGGTCGTGGTATCCCGGTGGGAATCAATCATAAGGCCGGCATTCCGGCGGTAGAAGTGGTCTTTACCGTGCTGCATGCAGGCGGAAAGTTCGGCGGCGGAGGCTATAAGGTATCCGGTGGCCTGCACGGCGTGGGCGCATCCGTAGTCAATGCGCTTTCCGAGTGGCTGGAGGTTCGTATCTACAGCGAGGGAAAAATCTATTACCAGCGGTATCAGAGAGGCCATGCAGTAGAGCCGCTGAAGGTGATCGGCGAGTGCGCTCTGGAAAAGACCGGTACTCAGGTCACTTTTCTGCCGGATAAGGAGATCTTTGAGGAGACCGTCTACGATTATGATATCCTGAAGGTGCGTCTGCGGGAAATGGCGTTCCTGACCAGGGGATTGAAGATCATTCTCAGGGACGATCGTCAGGAGCCTCAGTACAAAAAGGAATTCTGTTATGAGGGCGGTATCAAGGAGTTCGTAAGTTACCTGAACCGATCCAAGACGGCTCTTTACGAGCAGATCATTTACTGCGAAGGTACGGTCAACGACGTGGTCGTAGAAGTGGCGCTGCAGCACAATGACTCCTACACAGAGAACTGCTACAGCTTCGTCAATAACATCAATACCCCGGAGGGTGGTACTCACCTGACCGGTTTCAAAAACGCGCTGACCAAGACGTTTAATGATTACGCGCGGAAAAATAAGCTCCTGAAGGACAGCGAGCCCAGTTTGAACGGCGACGATATCCGCGAGGGTCTGACCGCCATCATCAGCATCAAGATCGGTGAGCCACAGTTTGAGGGCCAGACCAAGCAGAAGCTGGGCAACAGTGAGGCCAGAGGCGCGGTAGATAACGTGGTTTCTGAGCAGCTGATGATCTTCCTGGAGCAGAACCCCATGGTAGCCAAGGTGATTCTGGAGAAATCTATTCTGGCCCAGCGTGCCCGCGAGGCTGCCAGAAAAGCCCGCGATCTGACCAGAAGAAAGACCGCTCTGGACGGTATGGCCCTGCCCGGAAAGCTGGCAGACTGTTCCGATAAGAATCCGGAGAATTGTGAGATCTATATCGTAGAGGGAGATTCCGCAGGCGGTTCCGCAAAGACAGCCCGGTCCCGTGCGACCCAGGCTATCCTGCCCCTGCGAGGCAAAATCCTGAACGTGGAGAAAGCCCGCCTGGATAAAATATATGCTAATGCGGAGATTAAGGCTATGATTACCGCCTTTGGTACCGGTATCCATGAGGACTTTGATATCAGCAAGCTTCGGTATCATAAGATCATTCTGATGACCGATGCCGACGTGGACGGCGCGCATATCAGTACACTCCTTCTTACATTTATTTACCGATTTATGCCGGACCTGATCAAAGAAGGCTATGTCTATCTGGCACAGCCGCCTCTGTTCAAGCTGGAGCGCAATAAAAAAGTATGGTACGCCTACAGCGACGAGCAGCTGGCAGACATTCTGAACGAGGTAGGCCGCGATCAGAACAATAAGATCCAGCGTTATAAGGGTCTTGGCGAGATGGACGCCGAACAGCTCTGGGAGACTACCATGGATCCGGAGAAGCGAATTTTACGTCGCGTAACCATGGAAGATGCGGATTCCGCCGAGATCGATCTGACCTTCAATACACTGATGGGCGATAAAGTAGAACCCCGGCGTGAATTTATCGAGACAAACGCGAAATTCGTGAAAAACTTAGACATTTAACAGTTCAGCCATGGCGCGGCTGAATGTCCGTAACCTAGTAAGGGAGAATAGAAAATGGAAGACAATATCTTTGACAAAGTCCATGACGTGGACTTGAAAAAGACCATGGAAGATTGTTATATCGATTATGCCATGAGCGTTATCGCAGCCCGTGCCCTTCCGGATGTCCGGGATGGCTTAAAGCCGGTACAGCGGCGAGTGCTTTACTCCATGATCGAGTTGAATAACGGACCGGATAAGCCCCACAGAAAGTGCGCGCGTATCGTCGGCGATACCATGGGTAAATATCACCCCCACGGCGACAGCTCCATCTACGGAGCCCTGGTCAATATGGCTCAGGACTGGTCCACCCGTTATCCGCTGGTAGACGGTCACGGTAACTTTGGTTCCGTGGACGGAGACGGCGCGGCAGCCATGCGATATACCGAGGCCCGCTTAAGCAAAATTTCCATGGAAATGCTGGCGGACATCAATAAAAATACCGTAGATTTTGTACCGAACTTCGATGAGACTGAGAAGGAACCCTCCGTGCTTCCATCCCGTTTTCCGAACCTGTTGGTCAACGGTACCACGGGTATCGCAGTCGGTATGGCGACCAATATCCCGCCGCACAATCTGCGCGAGGTCATTAAGGCTGTGGTGAAGCTCATTGATAACCGGATCGAAGAGGACCGCGACACCACCATCGAAGAGATTTTAAAAATCGTCAAGGGACCGGATTTCCCCACAGGCGCGGAGATTCTGGGAACCAGAGGCATCGAGGAAGCCTACCGGACAGGCCGCGGCAAGATCCGCGTGCGTGCCGTGACGAACATCGAGACCATGAGCAACGGCAAGAGCCGCATCGTGGTTACCGAGCTTCCCTATATGGTCAATAAGGCCCGGCTCATCGAGAAGATTGCCGAGCTGGTAAAAGAAAAACGCATCGACGGCATCACCTACATCGGCGACGAGTCCAGCCGCGAGGGTATGCGGATCAACATCGAGCTCCGCAAGGACGCCAACGCCAACGTGATCCTGAATCAGCTCTATAAGCACACCCAGCTTCAGGATACCTACGGCGTTATCATGCTGGCTCTGGTAGGCAAGGAGCCGAAAGTCCTGAACCTTCTGGATATGCTGAAGTATTACTTGCTTCACCAGGAGGACGTGGTTACCCGCCGCACCAAATACGACTTAAATAAGGCCGAGGAGCGCGCCCATATCTTAAAAGGCCTGCTCATCGCCCTGGACAATATTGATGAAGTCATCCGGATCATCCGCGGATCCCAGTCCACGCCGGAGGCAAAGCAGAAGCTGATGGAGCGCTTCGGACTGGACGACGTACAGGCCCAGGCCATCGTAGACATGCGTCTGCGCACACTGACCGGTCTGGAACGGGAGAAGCTGGAGGCAGAGTATAAGGCGCTGATGGAGCAGATCGATTACTTAAAGGGAATTCTGGCAGATGAGAAGAAGCTGCTGGGCGTCATCAAAGAGGAGATTACCGTCATCGCGGATAAATACGGCGACGACCGCCGTACCAGCATCGGCTTCGACGAGTTCGACCTGTCCATGGAAGACCTGATTCCTGAGGAGGACGTGGTGATCACCATGACGAACTTAGGGTACATCAAGCGTATGACCACCGACAATTTCAAGAGCCAGAACCGCGGCGGCAAGGGTATCAAGGGCATGCAGACCATCAATGAGGATTACATCGAGGATCTGATGATGACCACCACTCACCATTACATCATGTTCTTTACGAACACCGGTAAGGTGTACCGCCTGAAGGGCTACGAGATTCCCGAGGCCAGCAGAACCTCCCGCGGAACCGCCATTATCAATCTCTTGTCCCTGCAGCCGGGCGAGAAGATTACCGCGGTCATTCCGATCAAAGAGTACGAGGAAGGCAAGTACCTCTTCATGGCCACCAAGAATGGTCTGGTGAAGAAAACTTCCATCCGGGAATACGCCAACGTGAAGAAGTCCGGCCTGGTAGCCATCAATCTCCGTGACAGCGACGAGCTGATCGAGGTGAAGTACACCGATGACGATCAGGACATTTTCCTGATTACGAAGTATGGCATGTGTATCCGATTCAAGGAGACGGACGTAAGAGCCACTGGCCGTGCGTCCATGGGCGTCATCGGTATGAATCTGGCTGATCAGGACGAGATCGTAGGCATGCAGGTTCAAAGCCAGGGCGAGTATCTGCTGGTAGTATCCGAAAAAGGTCTGGGCAAGCGCACCGATATGGATGAATTTACTGTACAGAACCGTGGCGGTAAGGGTGTAAAGTGCTACAAGATTACCGACAAGACCGGCAATGTGGTCGGAGCCAAGGCGGTCAACGAGGATAACGAGGTCATGCTCATCACCACCGAGGGCATCATTATCCGGATTCCGTGTAACGGCATTTCCATCATGGGCCGTATCACTTCGGGCGTGAAGCTCATGAACGTGGATTCTGAAAACGTATCTGTGGCAAGTATTGCCAAGGTACGGGAGCAGATGAATAAGGATGATTCCGCCGAGGAAGAAGAAATTTGATGTGCAAGTCTGAGACTGCGCTGCAGTTCCAGAATTGAGGGCGTTTTCCCTATAGAATCTTGCACATCGAATTTAAAATAAATATTGATAAACAATAAAAACATATTGAAAAACAATAAATAAAGTGGTAAGATACAGGTATCTGAAAGGGATAGCTGTATCTTACCACTTTTTCTTTTACTATTTTCAATGTATTGCGGGCAGAAAGAAGATCGACAGTGAGATACCATATAAAGTTTACATAATATTCTACAAATTACAGGAGGTCTCTATGAAAATCACGAAATTTACAAAGGCTTTGCTGGATTTCATGCTCTGGGCGGGGATTCTGGCGGCTTTCAGTCTTCCGGTTTCCCTGAAAATCCTGGGAGACTATTTTCCGGAGTATCGGCGGTATTATCTGCCGCTGCTGGTGTTCCTGTTTCTCTCCGGCATTTTCGCGGTGCTGATTATCCGGGAGCTTCGATCTATGTTCCGGACAGTTCTCGCTTCAGACTGCTTCGTGGAGAAAAATGTAACCAGTCTGAAGAGAATGTCAGTCTACAGCTTCTGCATTGCGGGACTGACCGTGATTCGATTATTTCTGGCGACGACTCCGGCGGCTATGGTGGAGGTGCTGGTGTTCCTGATCGCGGGTCTGTTCAGCCGGGTGCTGGCAGACGTTTTCGATCAGGCTGTTACCTACAAGCTGGAAAATGATTTAACCATATAGGGGGATTTGAAATGGCAATTCGTATCAATCTGGACGTCATGATGGCCCGGCGGAAAATCGGCCTCACGGAGCTTTCCCAGGAGGTGGATGTGACCATGGCCAATCTGTCCATTTTAAAAAATAACAAGGCAAAGGCGGTGCGGTTTTCGACCCTGAACGCCATCTGTAAGGTGCTGGACTGCCAGCCCGGCGACATTCTCGAATACGTCCCGGACGGTGACGGCACGGAGGTCAGTGAGGAGGGGATCTAACATGAAGCTATGGGAAAAGCGGAAGAACTTCAGCCATCTGCAAGTGTTGTTTGGATTTTCACTTTTTTATGTATTCTGTCTGTATGACAATTTTTCAGGTGTACTGTATCCGGTATTTCTGGCTGGGATGCTTATGCTGTACCAGGGCCTGATGAAGCAGGCCGGGCGCTCGATCAAAAAAGACTCCAGGCTCTATATGCTGGCCATCCTGCTTCTGGGAGTATCTACCTTCTTGACCGGCAATCTTATCATCATCTGGTGCAATAAGCTGGCCGTCTGGGTATTATTCGGCATTCTGCTTCTGCATGACGGCTATGAGGATCAAAACTGGACGGTATTTCGCTATGTGGGCGGTTTATGGGATCTGGCAATGAAGACGCTGGCCCATCTTTTCGCGGTGTTCCCGGAGCTGGCCAAAAGCCGGAGAGCGCGGAAGGAACAGGCCGGAACAGGTGAAAAGAAGCGGAATGGGAAACTGATTTATGTGATCCTGGGCATTCTGGTGGGCGTAACCCTGCTCTGTCTGATCCTGCCGCTTCTGATTTCAGCTGACGAGGTCTTCGATCAGATGCTGGGCGGCGCGTTCGATTGGGTGGTTCAGGTGATCAGTCAGATGATCCTTCCGACAAAGCTGATTTTCATGACGCTCAAGTTCCTCTGGGGGCTGATGTTTTTCTTTGCTATCTACAGCGCTGTAAAGAACCGAAAGCCCCAGGCGGAAGAAAAGGATCTCCGCACCCAGGAGCCGGTTCTGGCGATCACGGCGCTGGCGGTTATCGGTGTGGTCTATCTGTTGTTCTGCATGGTTCAGATTTCCTACCTGTTCACCGGCGGCTTCACCCTTCCGGCGGAATATTCCTACGCAGGCTTTGCCAGACAGGGTTTCTTTCAGCTCCTTTTTGTCAGTGCGCTGAATCTGCTGCTGGCGCTGGTTACACTGATCCTTTTCCGGGAAAATAAGGTTCTGAAAATCATGTTGACATTTATTTCCGCCTGCACGTATATTATGATGATTTCCTCGGCCTGCCGGATGTTCCTGTATATTCAGGCCTACCGGCTGACCCGGCTCCGGGTGCTGGTGCTGTTTGCGCTGCTGGCGCTGGCAGTGTTGTTTGCGGGAGTGATCCGGAATATTTTTCAGGAAAGCTTCCCGTTGTTCCGGTACAGCGTGGCGGTAATAACGGTGCTGTATCTCGTCCTCTCCTTCAGTCACATGGACGCCTGGATTGCCTCCTACAATATAGCCCACGATCAGACCAGCTATCTTTACGAGCTGTCCACAGACGCGTCGAGCCCGATGCTGAAAGCTGCAAAGGAAGGAACGGCGGAGGCGGAGATGACGAGAGCATATTTTTCCATGAATGAGTATCGGCAGGAGGAGCATACGGGGATCCGGAAATTCAACGTGTCGGAGTTTCTGTTTAAGCTGCGGTGTAAAGAATACTTCCGCGGGGATACCGGCGCGCCGCTGGAATAAAATCTGGCGGTTCGGCAGAGTCCGCGCCGCCGGAACTTTAGGATGACAAATGAAGTGCTTTATATTATAATTACATTGAGTTCGTGTACCTTTTCTGAGTAATACGAATTCAATGTAATTTTTTTGATCGGAGACTTTATGCAAAATAAATTGTTACGGGTGGCAGACGGTGTGGTACTCTGGCTGTCCATTCTGCTGTTCGGGTTTCTGACGGCGGCCAGCATGTTAAGCACCGCCTATTTCACACCGGATTCCTCCTACGGGGAGCGGCCGGAGTACCGGTGGGATGTGATTCCGCTGAATCTGCTGTTCCTGGCAGCTGTTGTGGGAATCTTATATATATTATATAAAAAACAGATATTTAAGAAAATTTCCACGAAAATGCTGACTGCAATTGCGGTTTTGTTCGTGATCGGAATGAGCGTTTTCTGGATCCAGGTGAGTCACACCTACCCAGAGGCCGATCAGAAGGCGGTATCCTGGGTGTCCTACCTGATGACCCAGAATAATTTTCTCTTTTTTGAGCATGGAAAATACATGCAGATCTACCCGAACCAGCTGGGCCTGACGGCGATCCTGGAGGTTCTGTACCGGTTGACCGGCGGGGAAAACTGGAAAGCCTTTATGTACCTGACTGCCCTGGCAAATGGAGTCGTGGTCTATCTGCTTTATCGGATTACGGATCGGCTCTATCACGATCAAAATGCGGATTGTCTTGTCTTGCTGGCGTCCATGGGCTGCATCCAGATTATCTTATACAGCACCTTCCTCTACGGAATGATGCTGGGACTGGCCTTCGCGCTGGAGGCCTTTTACGCGCTGCTTCTTTTTCTGGATCATGGGAAATGGCGTTATGCGGTAAGTGCCGGAATTTTGATTGGAATTTCGATTCTGGTGAAGAATAATTACAGTATCTTTCTGGTGGCGCTGGTGATTCTGCTTTTGTATGACGCGGTAAAAAAGAGCGTCAGTACGATCAAAAAGGAGCAGATGGAACAAACGGCACACAGACAACCGATGCTCAAAACAGAAGAAAGCAAACTGGGCACAGATCAAAAAGAAAATGAAAAATCAGGAATGGGGAAAGCAGGCAAAAGTTTCGTTGCGATTCTGATTATTCTTGGTATGACAGTAATTTTAAGTAAGAGTCTGACCGCTTTTTATGAGCACCGCTCCGGCATCCCCATCGAAAGCGGTATGCCCAAATCCCTCTGGGTCGCCATGGGCATGCAGGAGGGCGAACGCGCCGAGGGCTGGTATAACGGATTTAACTTCGACACTTATGTAAACTCAGACTGCGATCCAGTGGTCAGCGACGCCATGGCCAGAGAGGCCATAACGGAGTCGCTGCAGCATTTTCAAAAGGATCCGGTCTATGCCGCCCGCTTTTATTTGAGAAAGACCCTGTCCCAATGGAACGAGCCCACTTATGAGGCCCTCTGGGTCAACCAGTTTCACAACGGCGATTTTTCCACGATCGTCCAGAGCATCTATGAGGGCAAGCTGTATCGGGTGCTCAGCGAATACATGAATCTGTTCCAGCTCCTGGTCTTCGTGGCAGTCTTCGCAGGGCTTTTGATCGGCAGAAAAGGGGAGAAGCGCTGGCAGCTTACCGAGCTGTTCCTGCCCATGGTGATCCTGGGAGGATTTTTCTTCCACACCATCTGGGAGGCCAAGTCCCAGTATATTTTCCCGTATTTCGTATGTATGCTTCCGGGCGCGGCCGCAGGGCTTAGCGGTGTGCTGGGAAAATGGAGCCCCGGAAACATGGGCAAATAGATGAAATGCCCTACGGGTATCCCTGGATGCCCTGAAAACACGGGCAAATAGATGAAAGGTTTCAACACGATTATGAAAAGATATTTTTCACAGAAAATATGTATCATTTCCGCAACCCTGACGATCCCGTCTACGGCCCTCCTATGCTGGCTGGTCATGCGGGTTCTCTATCAGCAGATGCCGGAATACGGCGAGTTCGTTACCGGCTACACCACCTGGACTGCCTACTACAAGCAGGGCGACATGACCCTGGCGAACTTATACATCGGCGGACTGTTGGGCTTCTTTCTGCTGTACGCAGTGATCCTGACCCTGCTCTCTAAGAAATGGAGCTGGCTTTGCGGCAGCTTTGATCGGACGTGGGAATATACGGCGAAGCAGCGGGAAAGCTATGCCTGGTTCGAAGACGCCTGCTTTCTGATTCTGTTTTCAGAATTTTTGCTGGCTCTGATCTGCTTTGTCATTGAGGCATTCTTCGGTATGCAGCCATGGCTTGAAAAACTTTTCCCCATTCTGCAGTGTATAACTCTGATCGGTGTGGGTATCTTCACAAATTTTGTACGCCGATGTGGAAAAGATCCGGCAAAACAGGAACAGATCAGACGGCAGCTAAAAAAATACATGGAATGGGGGCAGTGGCTTCTGCCGCTTTCGTTCCTGATGCTCTGGAATTATGAGTATCTCCGGGATGGAGCAGTCATCCGACTTTATCAAAGTACAAAGATGGAAACGGCGGTTCTTGTACTGGTTGTATTCTGTACGCTGTGGAACAGGGCATTTTTCAGAAAACACAGAGCAGATCTCCGTCCGGCGATTTCCCTTTCCACATTTCTGTCTCTGGCAGTCTTCGCCTCCTGGACTCTGCCAAACGGCACCATTTCCGGCACCCCGCTGGAGATGTACCACTACGGCGAGATTGCGGAGCCTCTGCATGAGCTTCTGAACTACGGCGTTGTGCCCTACATCGATACCATGCCCATCCACGGCGTCTGCGATTATTTCCAGGCGGCAGTGGGAAAGCTTCTGTTTGACGGAACCTACGCGTCCATCGAACCAGCCATGATCGTGGGTTGCGTCCTCATCGCCATGGCGACTGCGGCGGTATTCTATTATTTTATTGACAATAAGCTGCTGGGCCTGCTCTGCGTGCTGCTGTTCTCCCTGTTCGGGGACAAGTATTATTACGTGCGCTGGGCCTTTGCGCTGCCTTTTATTCTGATCGTATTTTCGAAAAAAATGCGGAAGAATTTCCCCATGCTGCTCTGGAGCTGGACTTTTATCTCCATTCTGTCCATCGCCTGGAATTCGTCCATCGGCGGAGCCTGCGCCCTGGCGACCCTGCCCATGATTCTCTGGGAGTGCTTCCATGAGAAGGGCTGGAAAATCTTCTTCCGCCTGAATGAAAAAGAAGTCCGGAAAAAGATCCTGCCCTGGTACATCCCGCTTCTGATCCTGGGAATTTGCTTTATTCCCATGTTTTTCGCGATTCTTCGCTATATTGTGGAAAATTCAGCGGCCATCCTGGAGACCACCGGCGACATCCTGAAGGAGGAGTTGGCGAGCAGATACGTCTGGTATGCCACCTTCGGTTTCGGTTTTTCACTGCTGGCAGCCCTGATTTTCCCGGCAGACAAAGAGGGCGGGGAGAAGAAGCTTGCCTGGTATGCCCTGCTGTTCCTGCTCATTTTCAACCTGGTGATCGTGCGCTATACCTTCGTCCGGACCCAGTTCGGCGAGCGCGGCATCATTGTGACCACCATTTGCAGTCTGTTTCTGGTGCTGCTGATTTTCCTGCCCTCCCTGGAAAAACGCTTTTCCCTGTGGACGGCGGGCATGATGGCCTTTCTGTTTTTGGCCACCGTCCTGACCAGGGGCAGCAACCTGCTGACCATGCCTGCGAAGGTCTTTGAGCGGGATACGATCAGCGACAACTATACTTACGCCACAGTGGAGGAGACGGGCATCCCGGGCCTCGGAGACATCTATATCACGGAAACGCAGAAGAAAGAGCTGATGAATCTGAACACCCTGGTCAATGATCTCTGCAGGGACAAGAAGGTCGTGGACATGACCAACCAGCTCTCCCACTACAACATCCTGAACAGGGAAAACCTGATGCCCTTCAGCAGCACCTACAACACCAACAACAAGGTGATGCAGACCCGGGCCATCGAAGTGCTGGAAGAAAAGCAGCCGGAACTCATCATCGTGGCCCCGGCCTGGCAGCATGATTCCGGTTCCTTAAGCACCCGGAATTACTATATGTACCAGTACATTCAGAAGCACTATACGCCCTGTAAGTACGAGAATATCATTTTCCTGACCAATGACGACGAGGTGCGGGCTCAGTTTGAACCGGCCTACGAGGAGTTCGCCGAACTGACCCACATCGAGGACCTGAAGATGCTTCCGAAGGCCTGGGGAAATGAATACCTGAAGGAAGAGGAGACAGAACCCCTGAATGTGGATTGGAGCCTTCTGGACACCAACGCCACAGAGCTGGGCGAGGATCAGTATGTGTTGAACGCCGAGGAAAATTATTTCCTCTATACATTCCCGGAAAATCAGGACGGCTCGGAAATTCCCTTCCTGCGGATTACGGTAAGAGACGAGAGTGGTTCCGAAGAGCCCCTGAAATTCCAGGGCGTGGTTTACTTCATGGACGAGGGCAAGGGCGTCAGGGAAGCCCACCGCTTCACCTTCGACGGCAGCGAGGGCAGCTTCCTGATCCCGCTGACCACCAGCCCCTGGTGGAGCTATTCCGATCAGATTCAGTCCATGCTGCTGGATTTTGTTCACAGGAGTCTGGAAGGAAAGCAGGTATCCATTGAGACGGAGTTTGAGACGCTGAAGCCACTGGAAGAGCAACACTAATATAAAAAAAACAAGCTGTTGCAACAGATTGAATATTTTAAATAATTTATGTATTACAGAGTATTTAAAAGAGATAGAAAACATTTCAGAGAAATTTTTAATAAGCGTTTTTAAAAAGAAGGTCTATGTGAGGCCAGAGAGAAGGTAACATTATGAGGCGAATTATCCTGATGGTATTGTACAATCTGCCCTTCGTCCCCTACTGGTGGTGGCAGCTCTGCCATTTCGCGAAGCATACGGACGATATCCCGGAGCCGGAGAAATACGCGCTCTTGAAGAAAATCGTACTCCACGCCAACAAGGGAGGCCGGGTCAAAATCGACGTCCATGGAAGAGAACATATCCCCACAGGGGAAAGCTTTGTCTTTTTCCCCAATCACCAGGGACTCTTTGACGTGTTGGCGATTATTGAAGCCTGCGATCAGCCCTTCTCAGTAGTGGCGAAAAAAGAAGTAAAGGATGTGCTGTTCCTGAAACAGGTCTTTGCCATCATGAAGGCAAAAATCATGGACCGGGAGGACGTGCGCCAGTCCCTGCAGGTAATTCTGGACGTGACCCAGGAGGTCAAAAACGGCCGCAATTACCTGATTTTCCCGGAAGGAACCCGATCCAGGCGGGGTAACCAGGTGGGTGACTTCAAGGGCGGCAGCTTCAAATGCGCCGTCAAAGCCAAAGCCCCTATCGTTCCGGTAGCCCTCCTGAATGCCTTCGAACCCTTCGATCGGAACAGCATTGCCCCGGTGACTGTCCAGGTTCACTTTCTGGAGCCGATCCCTTACGAGGTTTATCAGAGTATGAAGACGACGGAAATCGCCGAAATCGTAAAAACGCGGATCGAAGAAACCATTGCGGAGTATGAAAAATAGAGATATGATGAATGAAACAGGAATCCGACCACAAATTATACAGGAAATAAAAGAACTTGCCCAGAAATATGGAATCCAAAAAGTGATTCTGTTTGGCTCGCGGGCAAGGGGAGATTACCGGAAGGTCAGTGATATTGATCTTGCAGTCAGCGGAGGAAATATTGCGGCTTTTGCCCTGGATGTAGAAGAGGAAACTACCACATTGCTGAAATATGACGTAGTAAATCTGGACGGTTCCGTACAGAAAGAATTGTTGGATGTGATTGAAAAAGAAGGGGTGATGCTCTATGAAAAAATATGAAAAATTTTATATGGCATTGGATAATCTGAAAGATATTTATAATTACCGGGAACCCTATGATAATGTGATTTTGACGGGACTGGTTGGTTTATATGAAATTTGTTTTGAGCAATCATGGAAAGCGATAAAAGAGTTATTGGATATGAATGGAGCGCCGGAAGGAAAGACAGGTTCGCCAAAGTTGATTTTAAAGACAGCTTATCAGATGGGAATGATTCAGGACGAACAGCTCTGGCTGGAAGCTTTACAGGCCAGAAATAATGTGGCGCATGCGTATAATAAAGCAGTTGCATTAGATATTATTAATTCTGCAAAACAATCGTATTATGATATGTTTTGCCGTCTGAAAAACGAAATGGAACAGAACTGGATTTAAAAGGAGGGTATGTCTATGAGCAAAGCACTGGAGAAATTGCAGAACTGTATGAGATGTATTCGGGAGAAAACAGATTTTCAGCCGGAAGTGGCGCTGATTCTGGGATCCGGTCTGGGTGATTACGCGGAGAGTATTGATATCCGGGCTGAGGTCAGCTACCAGGAGATTGAAGGCTTCCCGGTGTCCACCGTACCCGGACACAAGGGCCGCTTTGTCTTCGGCTACGTGAATCAGGTTCCGGTGGTCATCATGCAGGGCCGCGTCCATTATTATGAGGGCTACGCCATGGAGGACGTGGTGCTTCCCACTAGGCTGATGGGCATGCTGGGCGCGAAAAAGCTGCTGCTTACCAACGCCGCAGGCGGCATCAACTTTGATTTTATCCCGGGAGATTTCATGCTGATCACCGATCACATTTCCACCATGGTCCCCAATCCGCTGATAGGATCAAACCTGGATGAGCTGGGCCCCCGTTTCCCGGATATGAGCGAGGTCTACAGCCGCCGCATGGGTGCGCTCGTGAAAGCAGAAGCGGAAAAGCTGGGCATCACCCTGAAAGAGGGCGTCTATCTCCAGTTGACCGGCCCCTCCTATGAGTCGCCTGCCGAGATCCGTATGTTCCGAAACCTGGGCGCGGATGCCGTCGGCATGAGCACCGTCTGTGAAGCAATCGCGGCCCGCCATATGGGCATGGAGATCTGCGGAATCTCCTGTATCACCAACCTGGCGGCCGGTATGTCGGCCAGGGAGCTGAACCATGCAGAGGTACAGGAAACGGCAGACCGGGTGGCGAAGCAGTTTAAGGAGCTGGTGACGGCTGTGGTGACCGGAATATGAGAAAAATAGCGCTGGTGGCCTGTTCAAACGGTCTGGAAGTACGGAAAAAGGGGAGCGTGGAGGAGCTTTGCGCATACCTGGAGGGGCTGGGCTTCACGCCCTGCGTAAGTCCCTGTCTCTATGAAAAGGATCCGGTTTTTTGTTCGGTCTTCAGCGGCACTGCGGAAGAACGGGCCGAAGCTCTGATGAGCTTTTACCGGGATCCGGAGGTACAGGCGATACTGGATCTGTCAGGCGGCGATCTGGCCAATGAGCTTCTGCCTTATCTGGATTACGAGGTGATCGGGAAAAGCCGGGCAGAATTCTGGGGCTACAGTGATCTGACCACGATTCTGAATGCCATCTATGCGAAGACTGGAAGGTCTTCCGTCCTTTATCAGGCCCGGAATCTTGTTTCAGGCGGCGGATTCTTCCGCCGTCCGGCCTTTGAAAATACAATATTACAGAAACAATCGGATTTATTTCAAATTTCCTGCCAATATGTGCAAAAAGGACAGAAGCAGCAGGAGCTCTGCGGCACTCTGGTGGGCGGGAATATCCGCTGTCTCCTGAAGCTGGCGGGGACGGAATACTGGCCGGATATGCAGGACAAAATTCTTCTTCTGGAGTCCTGGAGCGGCGGCGTCCCGAAGATGGTTACGTATTTCAGCCAGCTAAGGCAGCTGGGCGTATTCCGGCAGATAAAAGCCCTGCTTCTCGGCACCTTTACGGAGATGGAGGACAGGAGTTGTTCCCCGACCATAGAGGAGCTGGCCTGCCGTTACGCAGGAGCAGAGCTTCCGATTCTGAAAACCCGGCAGATTGGCCACGGAAAAGATGCGCTGGCCGTCCGTGTCGGAGATCTGTTTCATTTCTTTTGACAATCCCCAAACTCAATTTTAACAAAACCTGCATATTTCATTTACCTTTCGGTGTTACCCTTACAAAGGCGACATCGAAAGGAGATTAAAGTGAAAAGAAGCAGAAAGAGATCCGAAATAAGAAACCTGGGAGCTGTGCTGCTCTTTGTTTTACCGGCACTGATTCCGCTTTTTATTTTCTGGATTTATCCGATTCTCAGGTCGGTCTGGCTCAGTTTTACGGACTGGGATTTTATGACGCCTGACTACAATTTTATCTGGTTTAAGAATTATACGTCTTTATTGAAGGACAGCCGTTTTTACGAAGCTCTGTGGAATACCCTGGTATTTACGGCAGGCACCCTGTTTCCTACCATTATCGGCGGTTTGGGTCTGGCGCTTCTGCTCCGCAGAAATTTTAAGGGAAGCGGCGTATTCAAATTCGTCCTGTTTTCTCCCTGGATTACACCGACCGTAGCCATCTCTATCGTGTGGACCTGGATTTTCCGGGAGGACGGAGGTCTGGCCAATCAGGTTCTGGGGCTATTCGGACTTCCGGCTCTGAAATGGATCAGCAGTTCTGATACAGCCATGCTGTCCGTTATCATCGTTACGGTATGGAAAAGTCTGGGCTATGCCATGATCTTTTATCTGTCCGCGCTGGAAAAGGTTCCGGAGGAGCTTTACGAGGCAAGCGCCCTGGACGGCGCGAAGCCCTGGCGGCAGTTCCTGGATATGACGCTTCCAGGAATCTCACCCACCACATTTTTCCTGATGATTATTACCATGGTCAATTCCCTGCAGGCCTACGATCAGATACAGATTCTGACCCAGGGCGGCCCCAGCGGAAGCACCCGAACCCTGCTTTATATGTATTATCAGCTGGGCTTTCAGGAATTTAAGATGGGACAGGCTACAGCTACGGCAGTGATTATGATTATCATAACCGTCATTTTATCCCTGGCGCAGTTTACCGCGTCGAAAAAATGGGTCCATTACTAGGAGGCGGACATGAAAGAAAACAAAATCAAGCTGGTATTGAAATTCGCAGTATTGCTGGTCGTAAGCCTGTTTACCGCCTTCCCCTTTATCTGGATGATTTTGAGCGCGCTGAAGACCAAGGCGGAGATTATGAATGTGGGAGCCTTTTTCCCGGCAGTACCCCAGTGGAGCAATTTTATTTCCGTAATCTTTCATTCTCCGCTGCCGGGCTATATTGTAAACAGCCTCTGGGTTTCTCTGGTGGTGGTAGCCCTGCAGATTATCACAGGGGCCATGATTACCTACGCCATGGTATTTCTGGAGTTTAAGGGAAAGAACGCGTTATTTGCCATCGTGATGGGAACCTATATGCTTCCGGTGGCAGCGACCTATATTCCAAGCTATATCATTCTGTCCAGATGGAATCTTCTGGATACCATGACAGGACTGATTGTCTCCAGCAGTGTCAGTATCTTCGGTATCTTTCTGCTGCGGCAGTCCTTTATGCAGGTACCGAAAGGGCTGGTAGAGGCGGCCCGGATAGACGGCGGCAGTCATTTCCGCATTCTCTGGGAAATCATCTGCCCCATGACGAAGTCGTCCTTTATTACATTTGGTTTGATGAGCTTCATTTCAACATACAACAACTACATGTGGCCTTCCCTGATTACCAAGAGTTCAGAAAAATATCTGGTTTCCCAGGGACTTCGGAGCTTCTTTATCGAGGGAGGCGCCTACGGAACAGAATGGGCCCTGGTAATGGCCGGAAGCGCGCTGATTGTGGTGCCTTTATTGATTCTGTTCGCATTTACACAGAAATGGTTCATCAACGGTATCGGTGGAGACACCGGTATGAAGGGATAGGATCCCGCAACACCTATATTTGAGGAGGAAATGAAAAATGAACAAGAAACTGGTATCCGTACTCCTGGCCTCCGCCATGGCTGTGACAGCGCTGGCAGGCTGCGGAAGCAAGGCAGAGGGAACAGCAGACACAGCAGCGAAAGCCCAGGCAGAGGCGGGTGACGCGGCAGAGAGCGGTGACACCGTAGACGTGGAATTCTGGTATTCCGGAGGAAAAACCGCCGTAGGTGTAGTACAGGAGATCGTGGACAGCTTTAATGCTTCCCAGAGCAAATATCATGTAAGCACCGTAACACAGGCAGATTATGACGAAACCTACCAGAAGCTGCAGGCAGGTATTGCCGGAAACGCGGCTCCGGATCTGGTGCTTCTGAACGCGGAGACAGCACGGACACTGGCCTCCAAAAATCTTCTGGCAGACATGCAGCCGATGATTGACGGCGACAGCGAGTTTAGCGCAGACGATTATCTGAAGGTATTCTACGATCAGGGCGTGGACGAGACCGGAAAGATCTTCGGACTTCCGGCTTACGGAACCACACAGGTTATGTATTACAATATGGCAGCCTTTGACGCGGCGGGCGTGAAGGCCGAGGACATCAAAACCTGGTCGGATCTGGCAGAGGCAGCAAAGAAAATCAAGGCGGCAGGCTACGAGTATGGCTGGGAGCCTATGTGGGGAGCGGGCAACATGATTGACGCAGCCTTCAGCAACGGCGCTTCCATCTTCAACGAGGACGGCACCCAGGTCACCATCAACAGCCCGGAATGGGTAGAGGTATGGGAGGCCTTCCGTACCTGGATTCATGACGACAAGACCATGGCCATTCACTCCGGCGGACAGGGCTGGGAGTACTGGTACGCGACCATCGACGATGTAATTGCCGGAAAGGCAGGCGGTTATACCGGTTCCTCAGGAGACCAGGCAGATCTGGATTTCAGTATCGTAGCAGCTATGGAGCAGCCGGCATGGAGCGCAAGCACCACATCCGCGCCGATGGCAGAGACCAAGACCTTAAGCGTTCTGGAGGGATCCTCTGACGCGGAGAAGCAGGGCGCGTTTGCGTTTATTAAGTATTTCACCAATGCGGAGAGCCAGGCAAAATGGACGATGTCTACCGGTTATGTGGCAGTAAACCAGAAAATCAACGACAATGCGGATTATCAGTCTTATGTGGCAGAGAATCCCCAGGCAGCCGTTCCCTTCGCGCAGGCAACCCACGGAACCGTATACCCCAACGACCCCACCAACGGAGCAATCAAGGACGCCCTGAAGGTAGCGGCAGATAAGGTAGAGATTGACGGAGTGTCCGCAAAGGAAGCACTGGACGAGGCTCAGAAAACCGCGCAGGCAGCGCTCGACGAGGCACTTGCGAAATAAGGAAAACGTATGACACAGACGCTGAAATTTGTAATCGGCGCCGGAGAGACTGCACGCCAGGAGGAAACCTTTACGGTTTCTTCCGCCTGTAGTCATCTCTGTTTCCGATATGATTTATCAAAAAAATATACCTTTCTGGTGTTTCTGATGATAAAGGATCCCAGTGGAAAAATCCGGTTTCTGAAGCAGTTGGGTTACAGCGATCCGGTCATTGTGCTGGGAAAAGATGGAAACGATACTACCATCGGAGGCGTCCCGGGAGCCCTGCCTGCGGGAACCTGGCAAATGACGGTTTTCGTATTTGCGGAGCACCTGAAGCGGCTGATGGGGGAGAAGATCCAGCCCTTTTCTGTCCTGGTTACAGAAGAGGCGGCGGTTGTCACCGAGCCGGTGGGAGAACAAGTCTGGACTCCGGATTATGAAAACTATGACTGGACAGCAATCCGGAAAAAAGGAAAGGGCTGGTATCAGGGAGACTTCCATACTCACACCCGGCTGTCGGACGGCAAGGAAACCACCGAAAACGCCAGCCGGAAGGCCGAGCGCATGGGACTGGATTTCTATACGCCCACCGAGCACAACGCGATCCATACAGGCTGGCCAGAGACGTCCTTACTGATTCTGCCCGGAATCGAGATTACGACGCTGCTGGGACACGCCAACCTGTTTGGAATTACCCATATGCCCCGGGCACTGGAGCGGATTCTGGAGGATAAGGAGGAGGCCGCCCTGAAAGCGGATCTGGAGCAGATTCAGCAGGAGTGTCGGAAAGAACACTGGTTATTCAGTATCAATCACCCCTTTCTTTATATCTGGAAATGGCTGTACGGAGATCTGAGACTGGATGGCGTCCACTGTCTGGAGATTATCAACGATCCCACCTACGAGGCGGATCCGGAGGCAAAAGCGGGGAAAGCCAACCAAAGAGCGGTGGCGCTGGCGGATCTTCTTTGGGCGGACGGGCACCGGATCTGCGCCATAGGCGGTTCGGATTCCCACAACACGCTGGAGGAACGGTATCCGGGAGCCACAGAGCCGTCGGTACCGGGGGATCCGGCCACCTTTGTATACATGGAGGATCTGAGCGCGGAGCATCTTCTGGAAGGCGTAAGAAGCTGTAACTGTTATGTGACAAGACACTGCCGGATCGAGACCGGGCTGCTGTTTGGCGGACAGCTTCCGGAGGATAAAGAGGAACTGCCCTATCGGATCTGCCTTAGGGGTCAGAAGGAGAAGCCGGAGATTTTTTATCTTCACAACGGAAAACGCGTGGACTGCCGGGTAACCGGACGGGAGGATGCCTGGGAGGCAGCCGGAACCGTAAGACTTACAGAGGAAGCTTATCAATGGATCCGGTTCGGCGCGGAAGCAAAAGACGGAGGCTTTCTGTTTTACGGAAATGCCATCACAAGAGGAACCGGAAAACAGAAGCTTCAAACCTTTGGGGAGGCGGTGAAACAGCTATGATAAAAGGAATCCTGTTTGACAAGGACGGTACACTGATTGATTTCTATGAGGTCTGGGGCAAAGCGGCTGTGAAGGTGGCAAAGCGGCTCTGCGACGCCAGAAGAATGCCGGAGCGCCAGCGGATGCTTCTGCGGGAAATGGGCGTGGCAGATGGCCGGGTGGATCCGGACGGAGCCCTGGCCTGGAAATCCTATCGGGGCGTTGCGGAGGATTTGCAGGAGTATCTGGGTACAGATTCGGAGAAACTGGCAGGGGAGCTGGCAGAGCTTTTCTATGAGGAGGTCGGGCTGAAGCGGACGGCATATCCCACCTTTACCGACGTAAAAGCCATGATGGAGGCCCTGCGATCCCGGGGCCTGTGGATAGGCGTGGCTACTACGGACGATCTGAAGTCCACCCGGAGATGTCTGGAGGTGCTGGGCGTCGAGGAGTACATTTCCTTCTGGGGAGTCTCGGGAGAAGGGCTGCCTGAGAAACCGGATGGAAGGCTGGTAAGCCTGGCCGCAGGGCACTGGGGAATCTGGAAGGACGAGATCGCCATGGTAGGCGATAACCCCAATGATATGCGGTTTGCCAGAAACGGCGGCGCAGTGGCAATCGGCGTAAAAAGCGGAACCGGAACCGAGAATATGCTCCGTGAGCAGGCAGATTATTTGCTGGATTCCGTAGACGATCTGGTGGATCTGATCGATCAAATAAATACAGAGGAGAAAAGAAATGGCACATATTCAGTTAAAGCATGTGTGTAAACGATATGAAAACGGATTTGAAGCAGTGAAGGATTTTAACCTGGAGATACAGGACAATGAATTTATTATTTTTGTAGGTCCCTCCGGCTGCGGAAAATCCACAACCCTGCGCATGCTAGCAGGACTGGAAAATATCAGCGAGGGAGAGCTGTATATCGACGGCGAGCGCATGAACGAGGTGGAGGCCTGTGATCGAGACATTGCTATGGTCTTTCAGAACTACGCCTTGTATCCCCATATGACGGTAAGAAAAAACATCGGCTACAGTTTGCATATCCGTCATGAGAAGAAGGAAGTTATCGAGGCCAAGGTAAATGAGGCCGCAGAGATCCTGGGTCTGACCGAGGTGCTGGATCGGAAGCCTTCGGAGCTGTCCGGCGGACAGAAGCAGCGTGTAGCCATGGGACGTGCCATCGTCCGCAATCCCAGAGTCTTTCTGATGGACGAGCCTTTGTCCAACCTGGACGCCAAGCTCCGGGGACAGATGCGGGTGGAAATCGCCAGCCTGTATCATAAGCTGAATTCCACATTTATCTACGTGACCCACGATCAGACCGAGGCCATGACCTTGGGAACCCGGATTGTTGTCATGAAGGACGGCGTGGTGCAGCAGGTGGATACGCCGGAGCGCCTGTTCCGCTATCCGGCCAATCAGTTTGTGGCAGGCTTTATCGGAACGCCGCCTATGAATTTCGCAGAAGCAGTCGTGAAATACGAGCCCAACGGCGGTCTGTATCTGGAAGAAAATGGGAACCGCATAGAACTGACGAAGGAAAAGGCAGAAAAGCTTCGCCGGGGCAATTATATCGGCCGGGCAGTGATCCTGGGCATCCGTCCGGAGCACGTGCTCCTGAATCCCACAGACGGCGGCAGCGTCCACGGAGCGGGAGCCGTAGAGGTATATGAGATGCTGGGCTCCGAGGCAATGGTCTATCTGAACCGGGAGGGCAGCCGGGAAAAGCTGATTATCAAAACGGATACCGCGGCTCCGGTGCGGCCGGGAGAAAAAGTAAGCTACGCTTACCTGCCGGAAAAAATCCATCTTTTTGATCGGATAGATGGCAGGACAATCACCAATTAGCAGGAGGGGCGTATGCCATACGTATTTCTGGCGCTGGCCATCTGTGCCGAGATTACAGCGACCACACTTTTAAAATCCTCGGAAGGCTACACCAGGCTGCTTCCCACTGCCTTCAGCCTTCTGGCTTATCTGATCTGTCACTGCAGCTTTTCCCGGGCGGTGACAAAACTCAATTTGGGAATCGCCTACGCAATCTGGTGCGGCGTAGGGATTCTGGTGACGGCTGCGATTTCCCGGGTTCTGTTCGGGGAACGGGTTTCACCGGCGGGCAATGTGGGAATGGCCCTGATTCTGGTGGGCTGTATCGTGATGAATCTGTCCGGAAGCAGATAGAAGGCAGACAGAAAAAAGAAAAACGGGCGCAGGGCTTGACAACCCCCGTCCGGAAATGCTATGTTAAAGCTAACTTATACAACTGACGGAAGTGGAGTTTACCACAGGGAGTATAAGGGTTCGAGAGCCGACCGTCTGGGCAGATGATGCTTGGGATGGATCGGTTCATTTTCGTTTATGAGTAAAATTTCGTTCTTCAACACCGGTCACTCTTAAGCTTTTCATACGTTAGAAAACCCATTTTCACAGGAGGAAAAACAAATGGACATGATTTCACTGGCACAGGAGCTTCAGGAAAACTCTTACCCCGGCAGAGGCATCGTACTGGGCCGCTCCGAGGACGGAACCAAGGCCGTGGCAGCCTACTTCATTATGGGAAGAAGCGAGAACAGCCGCAACCGTATTTTCGTGGAGGACGGCGAGGGCATCCGTACCCAGGCCTTCGATCCTTCCAAGCTGACGGATCCGAGCCTGATTATCTATGCCCCGGTTCGTGTACTGGGCCATAAAACTATCGTTACCAACGGCGACCAGACAGACACCGTCTACGAGGGAATGGAGAAGGGTCTGACCTTTGAGCAGTCCTTACGCTCCCGGGAGTTCGAGCCGGACGCGCCCAACTACACCCCGCGGATCTCCGGCGTCATGGAGATCGAGAACGGAACCTACAGCTACTCCCTGTCCATCTTAAAGAGCAACAACGGCGATCCCGCATGCTGCAACCGCTACACCTTCTCCTATGAGAACTGCGCGGCAGGCGAGGGTCATTTCATCCACACCTACATGCACGACGGCAATCCGCTTCCCAGCTTTGAGGGCGAGCCCAAGCTGGCTGCCATTCCCAACGACATGGAAAAATTTACGAACATGCTCTGGAACAACCTGAACCCGGAGAACAAGGTATCCCTGTTCGTGCGCTACATCGACATTGCCACCGGCAAATACGAAACCGTCATCAAGAATAAAAATCAGGAGGACTAAGGAAATGAAAGAACTGGAACTGAAATACGGCTGTAACCCCAACCAGAAACCGTCCCGCATCTACGTGGCAGACGGATCCGACCTTCCCATTACCGTCCTTTCCGGCCGTCCCGGCTACATCAATTTCCTGGACGCCTTCAATGGCTGGCAGCTGGTCAGAGAGCTGAAGGCAGCCACCGGACTTCCGGCAGCTACCTCCTTTAAGCACGTATCCCCGGCAGGCGCAGCAGTGGGTCTTCCGCTGGACGATACCTTAAAGAAAATCTACTGGGTAGACGATATGGGAGACCTGTCTCCCCTGGCCTGCGCTTACGCAAGAGCCAGAGGCGCGGACCGTATGTCCTCCTTCGGTGACTTTATCGCCCTGTCTGACGTCTGCGACAAGGACACCGCTTCCATCATCAAGAGAGAGGTATCCGACGGCGTTATCGCTCCGGGCTTCACAGAGGAGGCGCTGGAGATTCTGAAGCAGAAGAAAAAAGGAAATTATGTGGTCATTCAGATTGACACCGACTACAAGCCGGCTCCTCTGGAGCACAAGGAGGTCTTTGGCGTGACCTTCGAGCAGGGCCGTCAGGAGCTTCCCATCAACGATGAACTCATTTCCAATATCGTGACGAAAAATAAAGATCTTCCGGAAAACGCGAAGCGCGACATGAAGATCGCCCTGATTACCCTGAAATACACCCAGTCCAACTCCGTCTGCTTCGTCAAGGACGGACAGGCCATCGGCGTAGGCGCAGGCCAGCAGTCCCGTGTACACTGCACCCGCCTGGCAGGTCAGAAGGCTGACAACTGGTTCCTGCGTCAGAGCCCAAAGGTACTGGGTCTCCAGTTCGTGGACGGCATCGGCCGTGCCGACCGTGACAATGCCATCGACGTCTATATCGGAAACGAGTACATGGACGTGCTGGCAGACGGCGCCTGGGAGCGGATCTTCAAGGTAAAGCCGGAGGTGTTCACCGAGGAAGAAAAGAAGGCATGGCTGTCCCAGATGAAGGACGTGACCGTTGGAAGCGACGCCTTCTTCCCCTTCAGCGACAACATTGAGCGTGCGAAAAAGAGCGGCGTAAAATATATCGCGGAGCCCGGCGGATCTGTCCGTGACGATCTGGTTATCGAGACCTGCGATAAGTACGATATGGTAATGGCATTTACAGGAATCCGCCTGTTCCACCACTAATTTCAGAAAAATACACAAGTGAGAAGCGCCTCCGACTTCAAATGAAGCCGGGGGCATTTTTACGGGCAAAAACAGCCACAGAAAAAATATGGAAATTCGATATTACTAAAAAAATTGTTTAAAACTATTGAATTTTTCGGGCGACTGTGTATAATGTAAAATGATTTTGCAATTTTAAATAAAAAGTTTAGTATTAGAAAACAGGAGGTGCGCCGTGGACATCGGCAAGAAATTAAAGGAGCTTCGATTGCAAAAGGAGCTGACTCTGGAGGATCTGGCATCTCGCAGCGAGCTGACCAAGGGCTTTCTCTCCCAGGTGGAGAGAAACCTGACCGCGCCGAGTATCGCCACCTTGGAGGATATTCTGGAGGCCCTGGGAACGAATCTGTCCGAATTCTTCCATGAAGAGCCGGAAAAGCAGATGGTATTTTCCACCGAGGAGTTCTTCGTGGACGAGCAGCCGGACTACTGTATCGAGTGGGTGATACCAAACGCCCAGAAAAATAAGATGGAGCCCATTCTCCTGACCATCCATCCGGGAAAACAGAGTCAGGAAATGCAGGCCTACGATGGAGAAGAATTCGGTTATGTGCTGAAGGGCAGCGTTACCCTGGTCTGCGGCAGCAAGAAATACAAAATAAAGGCCCGGGAGACCTTCTATCTGGACGGAACCGAAAGCCATTATTTATACAATCATGGGAAGAGTGACGCCAAAGTACTTTGGATCACCACGCCGCCCATGTTCTAGGAGGAGATGTGTAATGGAACGAAAGAAACTGATTAGCTTTCGAAATATCGTGAAAAGCTTCGACGGTCAGGTCATCCTGAAGGGAGTCAATCTGGATATTTATGAAAAGGAATTCGTAACCCTGCTTGGCCCCAGCGGCTGCGGAAAGACGACCCTGCTTCGGATTCTGGGCGGCTTTCTGGACGCGGACGAGGGCAGCGTCATTTTCGACGGAGAGGAAATCAGCGCGAAGCCGCCCTATGAGCGGGAGTTGAATACGGTATTTCAGAAATACGCTTTGTTTCCCCACTTAAGCGTCTATGAAAATATCGCTTTCGGACTGAAAATTAAGAAAATGAGTAAGGACATCATCGATCAGAAAGTTATGAAGATGCTGAAACTCATCGGTCTGGAGGGCTATGAAAATAAAAACACCACTCTGCTGTCCGGCGGACAGCAGCAGCGTGTGGCCATTGCCCGGGCGCTGGTCAACGAGCCGAAGGTGCTGCTTCTGGACGAGCCGCTGGCGGCCCTGGATCTGAAGCTCCGCAAGGAAATGCAGTACGAGCTGAAGCGGATTCAGCAGGAGGTCGGCATTACCTTTATCTTCGTAACCCACGATCAGGAGGAGGCCCTGACCATGTCGGATAAGATCGTGGTCATGAACAACGGAGAAATCCAGCAGGTGGGAACGCCGGAGGAGATCTACAACGAGCCCACCAACCGCTTTGTAGCCAACTTCATCGGCGAGAGTAACATCATTCCGGGCGTCATGCTGGAGGACTACAAGGTACGCTTCGACGATATCACCTTCGACTGTGTGGACTTCGGGTTTAAGCCGAATGAGCCGGTGGAGGTGGTCATCCGTCCCGAGGATATCGACATCGTG
The DNA here is from genome assembly GCF_025567165.1 of Laedolimicola ammoniilytica. Classification (NCBI taxonomy): domain Bacteria; kingdom Bacillati; phylum Bacillota; class Clostridia; order Lachnospirales; family Lachnospiraceae; genus Laedolimicola; species Laedolimicola ammoniilytica. Next base: position 4,302 of record NZ_JAOQKC010000001.1, on the reverse strand, counting down.
GATGTAAAAGACGGCAAAATGACAGGAGAGGTCTTAAGCGTGCTGTTCAAGGGCGTACACTACGAGATCATCGTGGAGACCGTACCCGGAACCAGTGTTACGGTCAATATGCATGTCATCAGCAATCAGGACGTGACCAGCGCCGACGGCAGGGAGAAGATGAGCGCCAGCAACTTCTATGTGGATGTGGAGGATGTAAGATCCCTGGATGACAAGGAGATTATCGCTCTTTCCAACGCTCAGGCATGGAATCCGGAGACCGATGAGTACATCTCCATCCATAAGGTGGAGTACGATGTGAAGGAAGAGCTTGGCGAGTATCCGGTGCGCTTTACGGCAGCAGGCGGCACCACCATCGAGCGTACCATTTACGTGGTAAATCAGCCCTTCGTGAAAAATGAGAAGGCAAATGAGGCAGTCATGGCCTTCAACTTTGCCAGAACCGTGGACGAGATTCAGGAGTCACAGGCCCTGGATACGGATATCAAGACCTGGGCCAACGCCCAGGGCTGGAAGCTGAGCGACGAAAACCAGAGCGTGGACGTCAGCGTAGACTACGATTTCGATCCGGAGAACATCAAAGAAGGCAGCTACCCGATTACCTTCTGGACCACCGGACGGGAGTTCAAGATTCACACCACCGATTATTCGGAAGTCGGTCAGGAGGTCGGCCTGACATTCTTCCCGGAAGATATTCATGTTATGGAGAGGATGCTGTTCTAAATGAAGAAATTTTCACAGCTTGCAGTCCCGTACGTCGTATGGGCGGCACTGATGCTGGTTATGCCGATGTTTCTGATCGCTATGTATTCTGTGACAGAGCAGGGTAACAGCATTGTGTCCTTTAAATTCACCCTGGATCATTACGTCAAATTTTTTACCGACCCGGATTTCCTGATAATCCTCTGGCGTTCGATCTGGATAGCAGTGAAGACGACGATCATCTGCCTGCTTCTGGGCTATCCGATTGCGTTTTTTATCGCCCGCAGCAGCGAGCGTGTCCAGAATATCCTGGTGCTTGGCATTACGATTCCCATGTGGATCAATATGCTGGTGCGTACCTATGCCTGGATTGGCCTTCTGAGCGAGGGCGGACTGATTTCCCGTATCCTCGGCGTCTTCGGCCTGGGCCATACAGAACTTCTGTATACACAGGGCGCGGTGCTTCTGGGTATGGTATATAACTTCCTGCCCTTTATGGTGCTGCAGATCAACACCGCCCTCTGTAAGATGGATCCGTCCCTTCTGGAGGCCAGCGCGGATCTGGGAGCCAACCGGGTGCAGACCTTCCGGCGGGTAACCCTGCCCCTGTCCCTGCCCGGCGTCATCAATGGAATTACTCTGGTATTCCTGCCGGCAGTCAGCTCCTTCTTTATCCCGAAGCTTCTGGGCGGCGGACAGTATTTCCTCATCGGAAATATGATCGAGAACCAGTTTATTACCGTGGGAGAATGGAACTTCGGCAGCGCCATTTCCATGATTATGGCAGTCATTATGATGGTAATGATGATGGCGGTTCGTAAGGTGGAGAAACGCAACCGTGGCGGAAAGGAGGAAGAGTAAACCAATGAAAAAAGGAAAACGTACTTTTGGAAAAATCCTGATGGTTTTGACCCTTGCCTTCTTTTATCTGCCGATCCTGTATATGATTATTTTTTCCTTCAACGCAGGAAAATCCCTGACGGCCTTTACCGGCTTTTCCCTGCGCTGGTATCAGCATATGCTGGACTCCAAGGATATGATGGAGGCTCTGTACACCACCTTTACGGTGGCGATTATCGCCACACTGATTTCCACGGCAGTGGGAACCATTTCCGCCATCGGCCTGAGTAAATCAAAGAAAATCCTCCGGGACGTGATGGATCAGGTCAACAATTTCCCCATGATGAATCCGGAGATTGTGACGGCTATCGGCTTTATGCTGCTATTTATTACCTTTAAAATCGAAAAGGGCTACGCGACCATGCTGCTTGCCCATATCGCTTTTTGTATTCCCTATGTAATGCTCTCCGTCATGCCGAAGATCCGCTCCCTGGATCCCAATCTGGCAGACGCGGCCATGGATCTGGGCGCTACGCCCTGGCAGGCATTGATCCGCGTTATCGTGCCGGAGATTACGCCGGGTATCATTTCCGGCGCGCTGATTGCGTTTACCATGTCGGTAGATGATTTTATCATTTCCTATTTTGTAACCGGAGGCGGCGTCAAGAACCTGAGTATCGTGGTCTACACCATGAGCAAGCGGATCAATCCCAGTATCAATGCGGTATCGACGCTGGTGGTTATCATTATCACCGTTGTGCTGGTGCTGATCAACGTGGTGCCCATGCTGATGGCGAAGCGGCAGAAGAAGGACGAAGTGAGCAGAAGGAGCTTTGTACTGCCGGGCTGCGCGGCGGCCGCTGTGATTCTCCTGATCTGTCTGGTGAAAATCGGTTCCGCCGGTCAGGATCTTCCCTATGCGGGACAGACCCTGTCGGTCTATATGCCCGGTGAATATATGGGAGAAAATGTAATTCCGGATTTTGAGAAGGCAACCGGGGCAACTGTCGCCATGGAATACTTCGATTCCAATGAGCAGATGTATATCAAGGTGGCAAATGAGGAAAACTATGATGTACTGATTCCCAGTGATTATATGATTCAGCGTCTGATGAACGAGGGTTATCTGCAGAAGCTGAAGCCGGAGCTTTTGACCTGTATGGACGAGATCACCGATTCGGTGAAGCATCCGGCCTTCGATCCGGACGACGCGTATTCCGTATCCTATTTCTGGGGAACCGTAGGTATCGTATACGATAAGACCAAGGTAAGCGAAGAGGATCTGGAGCGGGAGGGCTTCAATATCTTTAAGGATACCAAGTACCGGGGAGATATCTATCTCTACGATTCCGAGCGGGATTCCTTCATGATGGCTCTGAAGGCCCTGGACTATTCCATGAATACAGAAAATGAGGCGGAGCTTCAGGAGGCTTATCAGTGGCTGGTGGAGTGCGTCCAGACCATGAAGCCGGAAATCGTAACCGACGAGGTTATCGACAACATGGCCCAGGGAAGAAAAGCCCTTGCCTTATGCTATTCCGGCGACGCTGCTTACATTATGGCAGAAAATGAGAACATGGGCTACTACCTGCCGGAGAGCGGAACCAACCTGTGGTACGATTCCATGGTAATTCCCGCCAACGCGAAAAATGTAGAGCTGGCCCACGAGTTTATCAATTTTGTCACCTCCTATGATTACGCCTATGACAATTCCAGCTATGTAGGTTACACCTCGCCGAACCAGGAGGTTCTGGACGTGCTGTCCGGAGAAGGCGGCGACTACGAAGGAATCAACGCGTACTTGCCCCGGGTAGGATATCCGAAGGACGAGGTATTCGTATTCAACGACGACACCCGTAAGATTATCGGTAACCTGTGGAGCAAGGTAAAGATCGCAGCCAGCAACGCAAATTAAACACATCTATTTACTAAGAGAGGGTTCCGTCCGATTTGAAAGGAGGGAACCCTTTTCGTAATAGGAAATACTGTGTCACATTCTTTTTATATCTTGATTTTTGTGCCTGGGATTAGACATATGAACTTATTATTATAAAGAAATGAAGGTGGATAGAAGGCTATTTTTTCAGTATATAATATGTAAGAAAAGAATCAGGCAAAGTTCTGTAATAAAAACGTAAAAAACGGGTTGACAAACCAAAGTTCATCAAGTATAATAACCTATGCGTCGAACCTGACGTGAAGTGAATATCGTAGGAAATGAACTTCAGGAGAAATACTCAAGAGGCTGAAGAGGCGCCCCTGCTAAGGGTGTAGGTCGGTAATCCCGGCGCGAGGGTTCAAATCCCTCTTTCTCCGTTTCTTATCAAAAAGAAATTAAAAATTCTTAAAAAAGTTGTTGACAAACACCTTTGAGTATGATAAGATAAACAAGTTCCGCTTCGAGAGTGGCGGAAACGTTCTTCTCCAAGAACTGAAAAAACTTCTTTAAAAAAGTTAAAAAAGTTCTTGACAAGCGAGAATGAATGTGATAAGATAGTCAAGTCGCTTCGGTGAGGAACGACAAAGACAAGAGAACGAACCTTGATAACTGAACAGTGTAAAACCTTGAAAATTCTAAGAGAATAATTCAAGAACAGTTCGATTCTTAGTAATAAGAACGAACACCTTTTAACAGTAATACGGGAAAGAAATTGCTAGTTGTGATTTCTGGACCGGATTCAAACACTTAAACATGAGAGTTTGATCCTGGCTCAGGATGAACGCTGGCGGCGTGCTTAACACATGCAAGTCGAACGAAGC